>CAYMRT010000269.1:0-2189 GCA_964392885.1 uncultured Desulfobacterales bacterium
ACCAGGAAGGCAGTAAATAAGATCAATGGAGAGATTTTTTATACCTTCGTTTTTGACTATATTAGCAGCTTTAATAGCGTCATCTGCAGAATGAATTCGTCCTAAAAGTTTAAGACCTTTTTCAGAAAGATCTTGGATTCCTAAACTTATTCTATTTATTCCCAGTTGTTTTAAGGCCGCTATTTTTCCTTTGTTGACTGTATCAGGGTTACATTCAAAAGATATTTCTAACCTGTCTTTAAGATTAAGCCTGGAACGAATTTTTATTAAAAGCCTGTCAATTAATTTGATAGGTACAATAGATGGAGTGCCACCTCCAAAATAGATGGTGTCAAAGATGAGATTTTTAATAACCCCTTTTTTAGCAACTAGATCTATTTCTTTTTCAAGGGCTCTAAAATAAGAGGCTATATATGACTCTTTTTTGTCAAATGATGTAAAAGAGCAATAGTTACACTTACGTTTACAAAAAGGGATATGTACGTATAGGCCTGCCAATCTATTTTTTTAACTCGTGACAGAAGAAGAATTTTTCAACACTTTCAGCCCTAGAACTTTTAGGCTTAAAAATTCTAACTTTTTTAAAGGTTGTTTGCATCCTTTTATTTAATTCAGGAAAGTCTTCACCGTCAAACACCTTGCAATAAAAATATCCTTTGTCTGAAAGGCTTTTTTGGGCTATTTCCATAGCCATAGATGCTAACTCAACAGATTTAAAATGATCTAGATCCCTTCTGCCAGTGGTTTTGGGAGCCATATCACTTAATACTACATCGAATTTATTTATATCTCTTAGTAGCTTAGTAAAGTCCACATCAAATATATCCTTTTTTATAAACTTGATATTACTTCCTGCCACTTTTAAGTTGTGAAGGTCAATAGCTATAACAATTCCAGAATCTCCAATTAATTTTGCAGCATATTTTGTCCATGAACCAGGTGCGGCTCCAAGGTCTAATATCTTTTGGCCCTTTTTCAAAAACTTAAACCTATCTTGAGCCTCTATAAGCTTATAGACAGATCGAGCAGGATATCCCTCTTTTTTGGCTTTAAAAAAATAGTGATCCTTGATTTCTTTCATTTTAAACTGCCTTACCTTCGCTATTAGTCTTGTTTTTCGCTCAAAACACTATAGATCTCTTGAGGAGATTTTTGTGCCCTTTGAGCTATTTCCTTTATGGTTTCAGTTGGAGAGGCATCTATGCCAGATGCCTTTAGACGCTCAAGCAGCTCATGTGTGCTAACATGATAAGTCCGTGCTATATCGTCTATGGTCATCAGGCCGGTTCCAGGGGGCGGAACTGGAGGAAGATTAACGTCCTTTTTGAGTGACTTCATAGCCAAGTGGAATAGTTCAGAAGGGCTTTTGCCTGTTTGTTCAGACAACTCCTTAAGACTCGCCTTGGCTGAAGTAACTGTAATTTTGTTTGCCTTCAGGGCCTCAATGAAATTCTTTGGATCTATACCAAGAAATTTTGCCAGCTTATTTATAGGTACTAGTTCTGCATGGCCAAAAGGAGGATTGCCGTATTTTTGGGTTTGGGTCTGTTTTATTTTTTCTTCAAGTTCGATCAGTTGCTTCATTGGCGGCAAGTGAAAGTAAGAACCTATGCAGACAAATAGAGTTAAGGCAAGTGAACTCCATACTGAAGCGTTATTAAGGATTTTCTTTTTTAGATACGCAATTATTGCTTTCCAATTTAAATACAAATGGATCATTGCTGTTATGGAAAAGAGCGTTCCTGAGCATAAATGAAGGTCATCCCACTGACCTTTGGCAAGCCCAAAAAATTTCCAATTAGACCAAAAGGCCACTCTGCCATGGGGTTCGGTAAAGAGAACAAGGCTTGATATGAACAACACTATAAAAGACCATAACAATGTAAGAGAGGTAAATCGCTTTAACATGGTATTTTCCCCTTTAAAAAGTCCATAAAAAAGACATGCAAATAATACACTCGCATCTTCCAGAATGAAACTGCCAAGAATGCTTGATGACTAAACAAGATGGAAACAGGTTTGAGCAATTTGCCTGCCCCTTTTCTGGCCTCATTTCCCGAATACAGTATGCTCCAGGGAATTCTCCAGTTCCTCCGCCTGGAACACCACAGCATGGAGTCTTTCAGGAGACTGGCCAGGGTTGATGCAGAGAGTCTCGCCAAGTTTTGTCGCATATGTCCCTGATATCG
>CAYMRT010000270.1:0-9944 GCA_964392885.1 uncultured Desulfobacterales bacterium
TGGCCATAAGTTTTTTTTTATAATTGGCAGTGATGCCTTTATGGAGCTTGAACATTGGAAAGACTATAAGAGACTCCCAGAGCTTTCAACTTTAGTTGTGCTCATAAGACCACCCCATGTTTTTTTAGATATAAAAGAGAAGGCCTTGACTATTTATCCTGAATATCAATTGTTAATGGCAAAGGATTCTCAAAAGACAATATCAAAAAATGAAATTGTTGTTTTGGCTCCAACTGCCCTTGAAATTTCCGCTACAAAAATTCGGCATCTTGTAAGAGAAAATAAATCTATAAAATTTTTAGTCATGGAAGAGGTAAGAAGATTTATTATGATGGAAAGATTGTATAAGGCTTCACAAGAATTGGTTGTTCATCACTTAACAGATACTATTGATATAGCACAGGAGATATATAAGGCTATAGTAGATAACAAGGGAGAAAAAATTGTTGTTTTGGACATGCGTGGGATATCTCCAGTGGCAGATTTTTTTATAATCACTCATGGCCGATCGACAAAACATGTTCAAGGCATGGCCAATAAGATGAGGAGAGACTTGAGCAGAAAAGGCATAAAATGCAAGAGTGTTGAAGGCGAAGAAGAGGGTAAATGGATACTTATGGATTTTGAAGACGTGATTGTTCATATATTTTATGAGCCCATAAGAGGTTTTTATGATCTTGAAGGCTTATGGATAGAGGCTCCTAGGCTTGTAATGGCAAATGGTATGCTTGTTAAGGAGACCAAACATGAAGAGTAATAAAATTAGGCCGGTAATGCTTGTGATAATGGACGGATGGGGTTGGAGACAAGAAAGAGACGGAAATGCCGTACTTTTAGCTAACACACCCAATCTCGATGGCTATTATAAAAAATATCCCTTTACTCTTCTTAAGGCATCAGGTGAATCTGTTGGTTTGCCGGCAGGGCAAATGGGCAATTCTGAAGTTGGACATTTAAATCTTGGTGCAGGGCGCATAGTGTATCAAGAGCTTACTAGAATAAATATGGCTATTGAAGATGGCTCTTTTTTTGAGAATCGTACACTTAAAGATCTAATGTCAAAGGTGAAGGAAACGCCCAATGCTCGTCTGCACTTAATGGGTCTTGTGTCAGATGGTGGTGTACATAGTCAAATGGAGCATCTTTTTGCATTATTAAAAATGGCAAAGAATTTTGGCATTGGGGAAAGAGTATGTATCCATGCCTTTATGGATGGAAGAGATACTCCTCCAACCAGTGGTATTGAACATATTGCAAGGCTACAATCAGAGATAAAAAAGATAGGGGCTGGAGTTATTGCAAGTATTTGTGGGCGTTTTTATGCAATGGATAGAGACAAAAGATGGGAGCGAGTTCAAGAAGCCTATGAAATGCTTACTAAAGGAAAGGGCATAATAGCGAAAGATCCTGTTCTTGCAGTAAAGGCTGCTTATGAAAGAGGTGAAACTGATGAATTTATAAAGCCTACGATCATTGAAAACTCTGCATGTTTTAACAGGGAGATAGAGGGCTCTGGTTTAATAAAGGACAATGATGCAATATTTCATTTCAATTTTAGAGCTGATAGGGCAAGAGAGCTCACAAGGGCTTTTACTGAAAAAGGGTTTTCATTTTTTGATGTTAGCAATAGGCCTAAGCTCCTCTCCTATGCCACAATGACAAGATATGATGAAACTTTTAAACTTCCTGTCGCTTTTCCCCCTGAACACCTAAGCCATATCCTAGGAGAAGAAATAAGTATTGCAGAATTAAGACAACTGCGGATTTCAGAGACAGAAAAATATGCCCATGTAACATATTTTTTTAATGGTGGTGAAGAAGAACCCTTTCCTCTTGAGGATAGGATACTCATTCCCTCTCCTAGAGAGGTTCCTACATATGATTTAAAACCTGAAATGAGTGCACGGGAGATTGCAAAGACCTTGGTAGAAAATATTAAAAAGGAAATTTATCATTTTATTGTGGTTAATTTTGCAAATGGCGATATGGTTGGTCATACTGGCGTATTAGAGGCAGCCATAAAGGCATGTGAAGTGGTAGATGAATGTGTGGGGATGGTAACCGAGGCCTTTAGAAGTAAAGGAGGTGCAGTCATTATAACTGCAGACCATGGAAATGCAGAGGTAATGAAGCTTGAAGATGGTAGCCCTGCTACAGCACACACCACAAATCCTGTTCCTTTTTATTTAGTTGATGATACTAGAACTAATGTAACCCTTTCTGAAGGTATTTTAGCTGATGTTGCTCCAACAGTTTTAAATCTTATGGGTCTTCCTGTACCCAAAGAGATGACTGGCAACTGTCTTTTTTAATTGGAATTATGGGTGAAGGGCCAATTTGTCAATTAAATAATGTTAACAAGACCTTCTTTGTAAAGCAGGGTTTCTTTTCGAGTAAAACTACAGAGATAAAGGCACTTAGAAATATTAACTTAGAAATTAAAAAAAACGAGATCCTTGGAGTGGTTGGAGAAAGTGGATGTGGAAAATCCACTTTGGCAAAGGTAATTCTTGGTCTAGAAAAGGTTGACTCTGGTCAAATATTTTTTGAAGGGGTTGACATTGCGCAGATAGATAAAGATTCAATAAAATCTTTTAGAAAAAGGGTGCAGATGGTATTTCAAGACCCTTTTTCTTCTCTCAATCCAAAAAAGACCATATATTATATACTTAGTAAGCCATTAAAAATTCATAACATATGTAGTAGAAGAGAGCTAGAACATGAGGTCAGAAGGCTTTTAAATATCTGCGGCCTTGATCAAGAGGGAATATTAAATAGATATCCACATGAATTTAGCGGAGGGCAAAGACAAAGAATTGGTATTGCAAGGGCCCTTGCCACAAAACCAGATTTAATAATACTTGATGAGCCAACATCCGCCCTTGATGTTTCCATTCAGGCACAAATTATAAATTTGATACTTACCTTGCAAAAGAGAGAAAGATTAAGTTGCCTTTTTATCTCTCATGATCTCCCAATAGTAGAGTTTGTAAGTCATAGAATTGTAGTAATGTATAAAGGATGCATTATGGAAATTATGCCCAAGGGAGTAAGTTTGCACCATCCTTACACAAATTATCTTCTTGAATCTGTGCCACTTCCAAATCCAAATGCTAGTATCTTTCAAAAAAGAGCAAAAGATTTTAAAGTAAGGATTAAAGTTCCTGATAAATTAAATCCAACTGCTTGTCCTTTTAGCCAAAAGTGTTCCAAAGTTACATCTAGATGTTTAGAAGGTCAGCCAGAACTTAGGCAGATTGGAAAAGATCATTTTATAGCCTGTTTTAATATTTAATAGAGAGGCAAGATTATGAAATTTGATGCCTATGTAACAGATCTTTTTGATCTTGATATGCCAGAAAGCTATGAGATACCAGAAATTTTGCCTGTAATGGCTTTAAGAGATGTAATTGTATTTCCATCTATGGTTGTACCTTTATTTGTTGGTAGAGAATCGTCAGTTGCAGCAGTTAATGAGGCGCTTACAAACGACAGGTTAATCTTTCTTGTCGCTCAAAAAGATGCCTTAATAGAAGCTCCAGAGGAGTCTGACCTTTACAATATAGGTGTTATAGCCGCCATAATGAGGACACTTCAACTGCCAGATGGCAGACTTAAGGTCCTTGTTCAAGCCCTTTTAAAGGGTGAAATAAAAGAAATGGTTCAGAAAAAACCTTTCTTTAAAGCAAAAATTGATCCTGTTGATGACAAAGAGATAAAAATTGATGTAGAAGTTGAAGCATTAATGCGCCATGTCCGTGAGCAGGCAGAAAAGCTATTCAATTTGAAAAATATATTTAGTCCTGAACTTGGCACAATTCTTGGCACAGTAAACGATCCAGGCAGATTAGCAGATGTAGTGGCAGCAAATCTCAATCTTGGTACTAAGGATGCACAATCAATTCTTGAAATCTTTCATCCAATTGAGCGTCTTAAGAGTATTGCAGAACTTTTAGGGAGGGAAATAGAGGTCTCTACAGTTCAAGCAAAGATCCAATCAGAGGCTAGGCAGGAGATAAGCCGTACTCAAAGAGATATATTTCTTAGAGAGCAATTAAGGGCTATTCAAAGAGAGCTTGGAGACCTAGATGATAGGCAAAAAGAGATAGATGAGCTTAAAGCAAAAATTGCCAAGGCTGATATGCCTAAAGAGGCTGAGAAAGAGGCGTTAAGGCAGTTAAAACGTTTAGAATTCATGCACCCAGATTCTTCTGAGGCAAGCCTGATTCGGACATATCTTGATTGGATGGTAGAGTTGCCTTGGTCTATTTCGTCAAGGGATAGGCTCGATATTAAAAGGGCCAGAAAAGTGCTAGATGAAGATCATTATGATTTAGAAAAGATAAAGGAAAGGATTATAGAGTTTATTGCAGTACGAAAACTTAATAAATCTGTAAAAGGACCTATCCTGTGTTTTGTGGGGCCACCTGGTGTAGGGAAAACTTCGCTTGGGAAATCTATTGCCAGGGCACTTGGAAGAAGGTTTATAAGGCTTTCTCTTGGAGGAGTGAGAGATGAGGCTGAGATAAGAGGCCATAGACGCACATATGTAGGTGCACTTCCTGGAAGGATAATTCAAGGCATAAGACGTGCTGGTACCAATAATCCAGTTTTTATGATGGATGAAGTTGATAAAATAGGAATGGATTTTAGAGGAGATCCTGCGGCGGCTCTTTTAGAGGTGTTAGATCCAGAACAAAATAACACATTTTCAGATCATTACATAGAGGTGCCCTTTGATTTGTCAAAGGTGCTTTTTATTTTAACTGCTAACGTCACAGATACAATTCCATCTGCTCTTCTGGATAGGCTTGAGATCCTTCGACTTTCAGGATATACACCTGAAGAGAAAAAAATAATTGCTAAAAGGTATCTTATTCCAAGGCAAAAAAGGGAAAATGGTCTCAAAAACATAGAGATTTCTATTTCTGATAATGCTCTTGATAAAATAATATCAGAATATACAGAAGAGGCCGGCCTTAGAGAGCTAGAGCGTCAGATTGCAACTATTTGCAGAAAAGTTGCATGCAAGGTTGCAGAAGGTGATAAAGGTCCATTTAAAGTAACAGTAGGTAATCTTCATAGATACTTAGGACCACCAAAGTGTCTTCCTGATTTTATTAGAGAAGAAAGCCAGATTGGTGTAGCCACAGGCCTTGCTTGGACAGCATATGGAGGCGAGGCCATGAGGGTCGAGTGCCAGCTTATGCCTGGAAAAGGGAATTTTACCCTAACAGGACTTTTAGGAGATGTTATGAAAGAATCGGCACAAGCGGCTCTCAGTTGGATAAAAGCCAAGTCGGAGGAATTGGATATTGATCCGGGAATTTTTGATGAAACAGATATTCATATTCATGTACCTTCAGGAGCGATACCCAAAGATGGCCCTTCTGCTGGAATTACTATGACAACAGCTTTGGTATCTGCTCTTACTAAAAGACCTGTAAATAAAGATGTGGCAATGACTGGAGAGATAACTCTTACAGGACGAATACTTCCAATTGGCGGTCTTAAAGAAAAGGCGATAGCTGCTTTAAGAGAAGGGATTAATACTATAATCATTCCAGAAAAAAATTTGTTGGATTTAGAGGAGATCCCAGATCAGATAAGAAGCAAGCTTGACTTTAAACCTGTAAAAGATATGAATGAGGTATTAGAAATTGCTCTTCTCCCAAAAGTGGAAGCAACAAAAAATAAGAAATGCAAAAGAGTAAGGAAAAAAGATGCCAAAAGGAAAAAAGATAAATCTTGAAAGGTTGCAAAGCAGCTTTATTCAGCTTGTTAAAATAGATAGTCCCTCTAGGCATGAAGGACAAATTGCTACCTTTATAAGAAGATGGTTTGAAAAAGAATTTCCTAAAGCAACAATCCTTGAAGACTCTTCAAGTGTTGGTACCGGATCAAGTGTTGGCAATCTAATTATTAAAATCCCTGCCAACATAGAGAAAGAGCCTATTTTCTTTAATGCTCATATGGATACTGTAGAGCCTGGAAGAGGCGTAAGGCCTGTTTTTCAAAATGGCGTGTTTAAAAGTGATGGAACTACAATTTTGGGTGCAGATGATAAGGCTGCAATAGCGATAATTTTTGAGGCCCTTCTTGTCTTGAAGGAACAACACCTGAAACATGGTCTTATCGAGCTTATATTTACAACTTGTGAAGAAATAGGCCTTCTAGGTGCAAAAAATTTGGATGTTTCTTTAATAGATGCGAAAGCAGGAATTGCTCTTGATTCCGAAGATCCAGATCAAGTTATAAATAGAGCTCCAAGTGCAATTAGATTTCAGGCAAATATTCACGGGCTTTCTGCCCATGCTGGCCTTAATCCTGAGCAGGGGATAAGTTCCATCAAAGTAGCTGCTACTGCAATAGCTAAGGCCCCACAAGGTAGGGTTGACCATGAAACTACTTGCAATATTGGGATAATTAAAGGAGGAGTAGCCACAAACATTGTACCAGAACTTACAGTTGTAGAGGGAGAAGTGAGGAGTCACAATGAAAAAATCCTCAGAAAAATCCAAGATGAAATTATAGGCTGTTTTTATCAGGCAGCAGAAGAATTTAAAAATTCTCAAAACAATAGTTATCCATACGTTACTGTTACAGTAGAGGATGATTACCCACTGATGTATGTGCCAGAAAGTCATAAGATAATAGACTCCATTATGAAGGCTGGCAAAAATTTAGGCCGGAACTTAAAACTTGTTAAAACAGGCGGAGGAAGCGATGCCAATATTTTAAATCAAAAGGGGCTTTCGACCATTATTTTAGGGATTGGAATGGATAAAGTCCATACTACGAATGAACAAATAAGCCTTTCAGATATGGAAAAGACAGCGCAATTACTTCTTGAGCTTATTGATATATGGGAATAACTCTCTTTTTAAGATGTCTTTTTAAGTGTAGTAAGTATAGCCTTCATAAAATGAGGCAAGTCACTTGGCTGCCTTGATGTAATTATATTTTGATTGATAACTACAGGACTATCTTCATAAATTGCTCCTAAATCTATCAGCTTTTCTGCAACCTTGTAATAACAGGTTGCTTTTTTGTCTTTTAAAATGCCAGCTTTTGCTAAAAGAAGAGGGCCATGACATATTGCAAAAATAGGAAGAGACATTTTGTCAAAGGCTCTTACGAGGTCAAGTGCCTCTTCATGAAAAGACAATTTCTCAGGAGCCTTTCCTCCAGGGATAAAAAGGGCCTTAAAACTTGTTGGTTCGACATCGCCAAGCTCAAGATTTGCACTCACTATGTATCCGTGTTTACCTTTAACTTCGCCCCAATTAAGTGCTGCAATATCAACTTGATAACCTTCTTCTATAAACCTGTATTTTGGACAGAGCAGTTCACTATCTTCAAAACCGTTTTCTGTAAGAATTAATATGCGCATTAATTGCCTCCTATGAACTTAGTTGGTTCTGTTCTGCTTTTGCCAAATAGGCTATTTTGCACATCTTCTTACTTTTGTCTTTTTAAATACAATTTTTACCACTTCATCAATTTTACTTACTAAATGAAATTTCAATTGTTGTCTCACTTGCTCAGGAAGTTCATCGAGATCAACACTATTTCTCTTTGGAAGTATTATTTCCTTTATTCCTGCTCTATGGGCTGCCAGTACCTTTTCTTTTATTCCTCCTACAGGGAGCACAAGTCCTCTTAATGTAATTTCTCCTGTCATGGCCACATCGGGTCTTACAGGTTTGTCAGTAAAAAGCGATACAAGTGCTACAGCTATAGTTATACCGGCAGAAGGGCCGTCTTTTGGTATAGCTCCAGCAGGTACATGTACATGGACGTCTTCTGTTTTAAATACCTCTTCAGGAATTCCAAATTGACATGCCTTTGATTTTACATAACTAAGGGCTGTTTGGGCAGACTCCTTCATGACGTCTCCTAACTGGCCTGTAAGGGTAAGACGGCCAGAGCCAGGCATTTTGGTAGCTTCAATAAAAAGTATGTCACCTCCAACAGGTGTCCATGCAAGACCGGTAGCTACTCCTGGTACAGACGTGCGTTCTGCTACCTCTGGATAATATTTGGGTTTGCCAAGATATTCTTCAAGGTTTCTGACCTTTACAACTATTTTCCCCTCGTGGCCAGTTGCTACCTTTTTGGCAACAGCTCTGCATATAGAGCCAATTTGCCGTTCAAGGTTTCTTACTCCAGCTTCTCTTGTATATTCTGAGATAATCCTAATTAGTGCCCTTTTTTCAATGCTTAAATGTTTTTTGGTAAGTCCATGTGCCTCTAATTGTCGTGGTATAAGATATTTTTTGGCAATCATTACCTTTTCTTCAAGGGTATAACCGGAAAGCTCAAGTACCTCCATCCTGTCAAGAAGAGGTGCAGGTATTGTTTCAATTACATTTGCAGTTGCAATAAATATGATCTTTGAAAGATCAAATTCTACCCCTAAATAATGATCAGTAAATTTAGAATTTTGCTCAGGATCCAGCACTTCCAGTAGTGCTGAGGCAGGGTCTCCACGAAAATCAGTACCAAGTTTGTCTATTTCATCAAGCATCATTACCGGGTTGTTGACCCCTACTTTTCTAAGCCCCTGGATAATTCTCCCTGGCATTGCGCCAATATAGGTGCGCCTGTGACCTCTAATCTCTGCTTCGTCTCTCACTCCGCCAAGGGCAATCCTATGGAATTTTCTTCCAATTGCTCTGGCAATAGATTTACCCAATGAGGTTTTTCCTGTGCCAGGAGGGCCAGCAAAACATAGGATTGTGCCTTTTGCATCTGGTTTAAGTTTCCTGACTGCAAGAAATTCTATGATCCTTTTTTTGATCTTTTCAAGGTCGTAGTGATCTTCATCTAAGATCTTTTCTGCCCTTTTTAAGTCAAGTATGTCTTCTGTTGATTCATTCCAAGGAAGCTCTAATATCCAGTCTAAATAAGTCCTTGAGACAGTATATTCTGAGGAGGAGGGATGCATTCTGGAAAGACGTTCTAGCTCTCTTTCTGCTTCTTTTCTGGCTTCATCTGGTAATTTTTTGGCCTTTAGCTTTTCCCTGAGTTCTTCAATTTCATCAGGTTGTTCCTCTCCTTCTCCAAGCTCCTTTTTTATGGCTTTTAACTGCTCACGCAAGAAGAATTCTCTTTGGCTTTTATCAACTTGATCTCTTACCTGAGACTGGATTTTGTGGCCAAGTTCCAATATTTCTATTTGTTCCGATAAAATTTTTAGAGCCTTTTTAAGCCTTTTTAATACATCTAGCTCGTCAAGAATCTCTTGTTTTTGAGCGGGGGCTATATTTAAGTGGCTAATTACCACATCTGCCAGCACTCCTGGGTCTTCTATGCTCATTATTACCGAGCGTAATTCACTTGGAAGGTTAGGAGACAAATCAAGAATTTTAGAAAAAGTCTGACGAATGTTAACAACCATGGCCTCAAGAGCCATGCCTGGTGTGACTTTGTCTTGAACAGATTCAACTTTGGCCTTTATATAAGGCTTTGTAGAGGTAATTTCTTTAAGCCTTACCCTGGTTATTCCCTGCACCACAAGCCTTGCATGTCCTTCTTCATTCTTGGCCATGCGTAAAATTAGGCCCATGGTGCCCATTTTGTGAAGTTTTTCTGGGATTTCCTCTTCTGATTCAACCGGACCATCCACTGTGACTACAGCTATAGTGCGGTCAGAGGCAAGGGCATCGTCGATCATTTTTACCAAATTGGGTGGTTCAACTATCCAAGGTACTACCATATGTGGAAAGAGCACCATATCCTTGCTAGGAAGGACAGGAAGCTCTTTTACTGTATTTTGATTGTCTATTTTGGTTATTTTATCTTCAATTTTTACTTGATTGTTTTCACTCATACTTACCTCTGTTGTTGACTCCTTTTATTTGACTTCTATTGTCATTTTTTTAGAACCTTTCTTTGAAAATCGAACCAATAGGAGCCCATTCTCCAGCCTGGCATCAATA
>CAYMRT010000271.1:0-5457 GCA_964392885.1 uncultured Desulfobacterales bacterium
GTTACATTAGATGTAGCCATGGCAAAATTTGATGAGAAAATAAAAGGGCAGAAGATGGTAATAAGGCCCAATAATAGCCATACCTTATTCATAAAATTCTCCTTTCTTTCTTGATAAAAGATAAACTAATCGGTAAAATGAATGGCCATTCAACAAATCCTTGACACAGTGCGTGAATTTTGGTACAGACCAATTCAGTTGTAAAATATTAATAACTTTATTGTTCTATAGATGCAATGCTTAATCCTTAAAACTATATTTCCGTGAGGGAGGGAGCGCCTTATGAGCGACGGTCTTTTTAAGGAAAAGGTAAACAACTTTTTTAAAATCCTTTGTAAAACTGAATGGAATGCTACTGCAGCCGGCCTTATTGTGGCTTTATTGAGTATTTTAATTATGGCTTGGTGGCGTCCTTGGGGAGCTGTGGGTGCCATTAGGAATTGGGGAGAGTGGATACTTTATGGCATAGGCATATTTGATAAGCCCTCAAGTATAATTATTAGTTCAGGGTCAGTAATAGGTATAGGTTTTGTGGCTGGGGCGTTTGTTTCAGCTTGTCTTGGTAACGACTTCTCCTTTAAGTTCCCTCCTCCATGGGAGTTTGTAAAGGCAACAATTGCAGGGGTCCTTATGGGCGTAGGTTCTGCCTTTGCAGGAGGGTGTAATGTAGGTGGAATGTATAATGCCATTGGAAACCTAGCTGCAAATGGTTTTACCATGTGGTTGGGATTAGTTATTGGTGTTGTTGTTGGTTTGAAATATATCTATTGGGAAATGGAACATATTACCTGGGGAACCTCTGGCGGTAAAAATATTGATTTCCCATATGGTCTTAAGATCTTAATTGGTCTTGTAACAATTGGTGCTTTAATATGGGGTGCATATCAGTATTCAGGCATGAGTGACAATTATGCAGCCTCTCTTGGTGGGCTTTTGCTTATTTCTGCTGGTCTTGGCTATACAATGCAAAGGGGACGCTGGTGCATGGTACAGGCCTTTCGTGAGCCACATATGACAGGAGATTGTACCCTTGCAAAGTCAGTAGCTCTGAGTATCTTAGTGTTAGCAGTTGGTGCTGCCGTATTAAAATATGCTGTACCACAGAGAGGTTCTGCAGTGGCAGTTGAGTCTATACTTAGTGAAGTGGTAGATGAGATTGATCCTGACGAAGTGCAAGACGAAGAATTAGCCGATACCTTAGAAGATTTGACAGATGCAGCAGATCAGGCTGTTCTTTCAGCAAGAAGAGTTTTGGACCCTGTAAATTATGTAAGGGGTACTTTTGGCTGGGGTGCTGTAGTTGGTGGTTTCCTCTTTGGACTAGGTGCTATGTTTGCTGGTGGTTGTGGTTCTGGAACCCTTTGGAGGGTAGGAGAAGGTCAGATGAAGCTGTGGTGGGTAGTGCCAGTTTTTGGTGTATCAAATGCCTTAATGACTAAGTGGTTTAGGGCTATTCATATGGAAGGTGTTGGAGCTTATCATGAAGGAAGTAAGCTAGGTATCCATTTATATTTGCCAGATGCCCTTGGATATGGAGGTACGTTACTACTTGTGGCACTTGCCATGGCTCTATGGTATATAATTGTTGATTGGAATGAGGATTCCAACAAGCTTATTGTAGAAATGTAATTTTCAGTTATGTGACTGAACAAAATTAATATACAAAAAGGAGGAATCATGAGCGACATTAAAATTGCCCCAGAAGGGTTGGAAGTAGCAAGAACTTTAGATGCAAAGGGACTTAGCTGTCCAATGCCTCTCCTCAGAACCAAGAAGGAAATAGAAAAGATTAATTCTGGAGAGATTCTTGAGGTTTTAGGTACCGATCCTGGTTCAAGAAATGACATCCCAGGTTGGTGTGCAAGGGCTGGGCATGAGTATCTTGGTGAAAGAGAAGATGATGGCTTTATTCGTTTTTATGTAAGGAAAAAATAGATTTTTTTCTGTTTTAAGTAGCTAAAAAGGGAGGTTAATTACTTATGGCAGCTGATCCTAACAAACTAGGAATTTTTGTAACTTCTCCCCAATACATGAGACATGTCCTTGGTGTAGCTGCTGCTGCTAAAAGGGCTGGGAAGAAGGTAATGGTATTTTTTACCTTTAAGTCAGTTCATTTAACCAAACATCCTGATTTTGTAAAACTAGCTAATCTTTGTGATGTAGAAGATTTGGCTATTTGTGCAGATAGTTATACCTGTGAGGGGTATGATGTGGAAAAAGATGTGCCAAAAGGCTTAACTCCTCGTCAGATGAGGACCCAGGCCTATCATGGTGCTATCATTGATGAATGTGGTAAATATTTGGTCCTGTAATGTAGGAGGCTAGAGATTATGGAATCCAAAAAATGTTATTTTTTAATGCAAAATAGAATGTATGCAGGTGATGCAGTACGTTCTGCCCTTGGTTTGGCAGTTGAGAATCATTATGCATATGCTATTTTTATGTATAGTGAATATCCACGTTTTTCAGAATATGTTAAAGAAAATATAGACTGGATTAGGGATATGGAAGGCGATGTCTTCACCTTAGACGGTGAAGAAGTTGAAGGTGTCGAGCTTACCAAGATTAGCTTAGAAGAGCTTGGTGAAAGGCTCAGAGAGGCAGACCTTATTATTCCTTACGGTTTGCCAAAGCAGTCTAAGACTCCACCACCTGCATGTGCTGAAGATTAATAGGGGGAGGATATTATGAGCGACGAGAAAAAAATGAAAATTTTGCATGTTTATAGAAGTGAGCCAAATGAAGATACTAAAAAGTTAGTTGAAATCTTAAGCCGTGACAGAGATGCTACTGAATTTAAATTGTATGAAGGTGATCCCAATTATGATATGCTTGTACAATTAATTTTTGATGCAGACCAGACAGTGAGCTGGTGGTAAAAGCATCTCGTTGATTTTTGGTATTTAAAAGGTCCTGGTCACAACTATATAGATCAGGGCCTTTTTTCTTTTATCTTGGAAAAAACGAAAAGGAGGTTATTTTTACTTTAAAATTTTAGGAGCTTCTACTGGTGAAAAACAAAATACAAGGTACTTACCTCTTTTTCTTGTTGTTTTGGATGCTAGTTTCTTTCCTGCCATTTAAAGCAAATGCAAAAATCTATATAGATATAAATTCTCCATATATTCAACAGATTCCTATAGGATTGGACTTACCTTCTCTTTCAGTTAATACCTACGAAAATAGAGTGGCTTCAAATAAGCTAATTAAGTGTCTAGCATCTGATTTGTCATTTCAAGGTTTTTTTTCCGTTTTCAACTTATCTGAAAATACAGGAGAAGAAAAGCTTGATTACATAGTTAAAACTGAGTTTCAGCGAGTTGGTGCCAATGTCACTATTATATTAAAGCTCTATGATTTAGCAGACAATTCCATGCTTGTTGGCAGAAGATACATTGGAACATTAAAGGATATTAGAAGAATTGCTCATAGATTTAGCAATGAAATCGTCTTGGCTATAACAGGACAAGAAGGAGTCACTCTTTCTAGGATTGTTTTTATTTCAGAAACACCAAATAAAGAAATTTTCTCTGCAGACTTTGATGGACAAAATATTAGGCAAGAGACAAGGCTAAAAACAATTGTAATGTCTCCAAGATATTCTCCAGATGGAAGATATATAGCCTTTACTTCGTTTAGATCTGGTCGTCCATGCCTTTATTTGAAAGATACGAGTTCAGAAACAATTAGAAAGCTAGCTTGTTTTAAAGGTGTAAATATGTCTCCTGCATGGCATCCATCTGGGAAAAAACTTGCTGTTACTCTGAGTAAATCAGGCAGCCCTGATCTTTATCTTATTGATATAAAAGGTAATTTACTTAAAAGGTTAACCTATGGTCCTGGGATAAATTGTTCTCCTTCATTTTCTCCAGATGGAAATAAACTGGTATTTGTTTCAGATCGTTCTGGTACTCCTCAGCTTTTTATACTTGATTTATTAACAGAACGTATTAACAGGCTTACATATACAGGTAACTATAATACAGATCCGCAGTGGTCACCAAGTGGAGATAAGATTGTATATGTTAGTAGAATAAATGGCCAGTTTCAAATATTTACAATTAGTCCAGAAGGAGGAGACCCTATTCAATTAACTTATGAAGGCAGCAATGAAAATCCTTCATGGTCTCCTGATGGAAGACAAATTGTTTTTTCATCTACGAGGCTTAAAGGAGCAAAACATTTGTTTGTAATGCTTGCCAATGGTCAGAATCAGCGCTTACTCTTAAGTTATGGTCGTAAAGATTATTTTCCATTTTGGGGGCCAAATAACTTTAAATAAACGGGGTGTCAAAAATGAGACTTTTTAAGTTTTGTAGTTTTATATTTTTAATGTGTATATTTTTATCAAGTTGTGCTCCACAGGCACAATATGAGATGCTTGATAGAAATGTCTCTGGGCTTCAAATAGAAACACATCAGCTAGGGGAGCAAATTAAAACACTCCAAAAAAAGATTAATGAACTTGAAAAAAACAGAAACAATCAGGCTACCTTAACAAATTTAGCTAGGGTTAATGCTAGACTTGATGGATTAGAAAGCGAACTTATGCGATTAAATGGCTTAGTAGAACAAATTCAATATAATCAGGAAAGGCTACGTCAGGAACTAAGGATTTTACAAGGCAAAGATTACCAGTCGCCTGAAATGATAACACAAAAGGAGAGTTCTGTTAATCAGCAGATCGACTCTAAATCTTTACAAAAAAGTTTGGAATCAAAGCCAAAAATTTATGGATCTATTGAAGAAGGTGTAAAAGATAGCGAACAAGAAAAAGAAAAAAAGATAGATTTATATGAACAGGCGATGAAACTTTTTAAAAATAAGAAATATAGAGAAGCCAAACAGATGTTTAGAGATTTTATTAAAGAAAATCCAGGCTCTCCCAAGGTAGCTAACGCCTATTTTTGGATTGGCGAGTGTGAATATAAAAGATCTAGATTTGAAGAGGCAATTCTAGAATATAACAAGGTGATAAGTAAATTTCCTAAAAGCTCTAAAGTGCCAGATGCCTTATTAAAGCAGGGTTTTGCCTTTGCAAAACTTGGAGATAGAGAAAGTGCCAAAATTCTTTTGAAAAAACTTATTAAGAAGTATCCTAGATCATCTCAGGCAAAGGTTGCAAAGAGACAATTAAGGTTGTTGAAATAATTAGTTCGTTTGGAAGGAGCTAAGAGCCAATAGGATCTTTTTTCAACTCAGCAGTTAATATAAGCTTATTTAGTATTGCCCCTTGATTTTAGCAATCAAGGGGCGAATTTAACTGTTTTAGAATTCAGCAGCAAGTTGCCAGAAGAAGAAGTCTTTTTTGTTTAGTACTTCATCAGGGTCAACATCCGGTGAGTAGTTTGAGTATTCATCGTGGATATAGCCTAGAGAGGCTATTACACTATCGTATATTTCTTGGTTAAAACATATGCCAAAGCGATATTTTGGAAACTCTGGGGCATCATCGGA
>CAYMRT010000272.1:0-4336 GCA_964392885.1 uncultured Desulfobacterales bacterium
CTCTCTTATGCACATAGAGTAAATATTTTTGCTAGCTTTGATGGAGAAAAAATAAAAGGATATGCCTATTATTCATCAGGAAAGCCTGCTAAGAACTCTCCAATTTTTATAAATTTAGTTGGCCATAATTATAACAGGCAGATTGAAACAGATGGAAAAGGTAATTTTGAATTTTATCCAAAGGCAAAAGGGACTTATAAGCTCATATTAAAAGCTGCAGATGGCCATTTGGCAAAAACGCTGGTAAAAGTACATGATGTTTCAGCCAATATTGGTAAAGACAGTTCTGAGGGGCTCCCTTCTATTCCGAACACATATAAAAAAGATTATTTGGAGTGCAGTTTGACTCTCAAAGAAATAGACGAGTTCCTTGTAAGAAGGCTAAAGCCTATAGAGAAAAGGCTTGAACAACTAGAGATTTCCCAATCAAGGATAACATTTCATGATGTTGTTTCAGGACTAGGCTATATTTGGGGCATAATGGGACTGTGGGCATATTTTTCTTCTAAAAAGGCAAATAAATAGATATGACTTGTGAGGTTTTTAGCGAAGGAGAGTCGATTTTTCATCGAGCCGACCCGAGAGTTAAGCTAATCTCTTCCTTTGCCTTATCTCTTGAAATAGTATGGTTAAAATCTTTGTTTACACTTTTTATTGCTCTATCTATTTCTTTTTTAATGCTTTTTGCTACAAAACTTGAAAAAGGAGTTTTGGCGCGACGTTTTTTGATAATAAATTCTTTTATCTTGGTTATGTGGCTAATTTTGCCTTGGACAACCGCAGGGGCCTCTTTTTTTTCAATAGGGCCAGTTAATATTTCAAAAGATGGAATTATATTGTCTCTAATCATAACTTTAAAGTGTAATGCGATTATGGCCTTTAATATCACGCTTCTTTCAACTTCAACCATTTTTGCGCTTGCCCATGCACTTGACCATTTAAAGGTCCCATCTACTTTGGTTCAGCTTTTTTTCTTTTCTTGGCGATATCTTCATGTACTTGAAGAGGAGTATATTAAACTTAAAAGGGCAGCCATATTGAGAGGTTTTAAACCAAGGGCTGATCTTTTTACTTATAAGACTTATGGTTATCTTTTAGGGAGTCTTTTTGTTAGGAGTTATGATAGAGGACAAAGAGTTTATTATGCCCTTCTTTGTCGTGGCTTCAATGGAACTTTTTGGCTTCTTTCTCATTTTAGACTAAAAGCTGACGATTTCATTATTTTCACTTTAATTTTATGTATATTACTGACGCTTGTATTTTTAGATGGAGGTATCTTTGTCTCTTATAGAGCTTAAGGATATAGAGTTTAGTTATAGTAGGGGTAGACTAGTTTTAGATGGAGTCTGTTTAACGCTTAAAAAAGGTCAAAAAGTGTTATTATCTGGCGGAAATGGTGCTGGTAAAACTACTCTTTTTCACATAATTCTTGGACTTTTATCTCCTAAAAAAGGCTCTATAAAACTTTTTAATAAATATTGCCAAAAAGAACAGGACTTTTTTGAACCGAGAAAAAAAATAGGGCTTTTATTTCAGGATCCAGATGATCAGCTTTTTTCTCCATCGGTTATTGAAGATGTAGCATTCGGACCTTTGAATCTTGGATTTAGTCACAAAGAGGCCCTTTCAAAGGCAAGAGACACTCTCGACAGTTTGGGAATATTGCATTTAGAAAAAAGAGTTCCTTATGAACTATCAGGAGGAGAAAAGAAACTAGTAGCACTTGCTACAATATTATCTATGGATCCGCAGGTACTACTTTTAGATGAACCACTTGTAGGCTTAGAAAAAAAGGCTGTAGAAAGGTTTCTTGCTGTTTTAAACAGTAAAAAACTCGATGCCTTTATAATTATTAGCCATCTTCCCGAGCTGCTGAAAGAGTCTGTAAACTGTTTTTGGATCCTTGAGAACGGGAAGCTGACTTCTCTTTCATGATTTCAGCTTGTGCTTTTTGTATCTCTTGTTGTGCCTTTGCAGCAACTGCTCTGTCTTGTGAAGATGGATGTGCTGGTGCAAGAGCAGCTCTCTTTACTACCTCCATCTTTTTTATTGTGGCTTCTGGATCTTTTTCAGGTGATGTGTCTATCTTAACTTCCCCACCAACTGCGTATTTTTTCCCATCTGGGCCAATTTCATATTGATAGTTTATTGCACCTTTAACATATATTCCACCAGCAGCTACATGTGCTCTTTCATGTGCTTTGACTTCTCTGTCTCTCATTTTAAGCTTTGAAAGTATCATGAGTGCCTCTTTTGAAATGGTTATTTTATCACTGATTTCTTTAGAAACTTCTTGCTTTTTGGATATTAAAGATGTGACTTGAGGTTTATCAGGTTGATTTTGATAAGGGCTTAAAATTGATACCTTTGAGATTAAAGAGTTATACTTATTAGTCATTCTTCACAGGGTAAACTTTTTTACTAACTAATCGGCAAATTTAACTTAATTCATTAATATTTTTCTAGTGTTATTGCATATGTTAATTACACAAGTTATAACTAACATCTTTAAAAAATGTTTATTGCCAAACAAAAAAAACCTTGATAGTCTTAAATGAGTTGTTATTCATTGTCAAAAGGTTGTGGTTATTTGAGGTTTTTGTGGAAGAAGTAATAGTACCCTTACATAATAAGTACATTGAGCTTAAAGCTAAACTTAAGGTAATAAAAAAGTTAGTAGCATCAATTACAGAGGACGGACAAAAAGGCCGTTCAAGGTGAACATTGTGTCACTTTGAACGGCCTTTGATTTTTTATTTATTAGTTAAATTTAAGGAGGTTGTCGGTGATGAGTGATAAGCCTTTTATTTTGTGGTTTGAAGAGATTGGAATAAAAGATGTTCCACTTGTTGGAGGAAAAAATGCATCACTTGGAGAGATGTATCAGCATCTTTCTGAAAAGGGTGTAAAGGTTCCAAATGGTTTTGCTATTACGGCAGAAGCTTATAAGCATCTTTTAAGGGATGCAGGGATAGAGCAGGCTGTAAGAGATGCTCTTGAAGGTTTGGATACCAGTGACATAAATAACTTGAGAGAAAGAGGTAAAAAGGTAAGAGAGATTATTTTAAATGCAAAGTTTCCAGATGACCTTGAGCAGGCAATTAAAGAGGCCTATGCCAAAATGGAAGAGCAATATGGGAAAAATGTAGATGTAGCTGTCCGTTCCTCTGCTACTGCTGAAGATTTGCCAGATGCCTCTTTTGCAGGGCAGCAGGAAACCTTTTTAAACATCACCGGCACTGAGGCCTTGATTGAGGCCTGTCATAAGTGTTTTGCAAGCCTTTTTACTGATAGGGCGATTTCATATCGCCATGATAAAGGCTTTGGGCATTTTGATGTTTATTTATCTATTGCGGTCCAAAAGATGGTTAGAAGTGACAGTGCAAGTTCCGGCGTTATGTTTACTATTGATACA
This sequence comes from uncultured Desulfobacterales bacterium, assembly GCA_964392885.1. Lineage (GTDB taxonomy): Bacteria > Desulfobacterota > Dissulfuribacteria > Dissulfuribacterales > QOAL01 > JAADCZ01. The sequence continues at coordinate 3,416 of CAYMRT010000272.1, forward strand.
GAAAGCGGATTTGAAGATGTTGTTTATATTACAGGAGCTTGGGGACTTGGAGAAAATGTAGTGCAAGGTGCAGTAAATCCAGACGAATATTATGTTTTTAAGCCAACTCTTAAACAGGGCTATAGGCCAATAGTCAGCAAAAGATTAGGGCTTAAACAGTTTAAAATGATTTATACTGATGATCCCAAAGAACCTGTAAAAAATGTTGATACAACACCAGAAGAAAGAAATAGTTATGTAATTTCTGATGATGAGATCCTACAGCTTGCTAAATGGGCATGCATTATTGAAGATCATTATGGTAAAGCTATGGATATTGAGTGGGCCAAAGACGGTGATGGTGAAAAGGTTGGAACTGGTGAGCTTTTTATTGTTCAGGCGCGTCCAGAGACAGTTCATTCTCAGCGCGATGTTAGTTATATGGAGACATATAAACTTCTTGAAAAAAGCGAAGTGCTTGCTGTAGGCAAGGCAGTTGGAGACAAGATTGGCCAAGGTAAGGCGCATGTAATTAAAGATGTAAGTGAAATTACAAGCTTTAACGAGGGAGAAGTCCTTATTACCGATATGACCGATCCAGATTGGGAACCAATAATGAAGGTAGCCTCTGCTATTGTAACCAATAGGGGTGGACGTACCTGCCATGCTGCTATTATTTCAAGGGAATTGGGGATTCCTTGTGTTGTAGGTACAGAAAATGGTACAGAAACAATTAATACTGGAGAAGATGTAACTGTATCTTGTTGTGAAGGAGAGGCAGGGAAGGTTTATAAAGGTCTTCTAAAATATGAGGTGGAAAGAATCGATTTTGCAAATGTTCCTGAGACAAAGACAAAAATAATGATGAATGTTGGCATTCCTGAGCAGGCCTTTGCACAGGGCAGGATTCCAAACGATGGAGTAGGGCTTGCTAGAATAGAA
>CAYMRT010000273.1:0-10021 GCA_964392885.1 uncultured Desulfobacterales bacterium
TGCATTCTTACCTTATGCTCCATTTACCAAACGACTTTCTCAAATGGCGTTTGTTAAAAAAAAAGACATACTTGTCCATCTTCCAATGGAGCCTTTGAATAAAAGTCTTGATCCCGGGCCAGGGCTTTTATCTGTTGAGATGGATTTTGAAAGGCTTATGTCAGTGCTAAAAAAAGATATACGGTTAGTACCCGGTGCTATAGGGGTAAATAATCATATGGGCTCACTTTTTACTACAGATAGAAAAAAGATGGAGCTAGTAATGTTTTTTTTAAAACAGAATCGGCTCTTTTTTATAGATAGTAGAACAACTAAATGGACTGTTGCTTGTAAGGTAGCAAAAAAGATGGGTGTGCCTTGTGCTGAAAGAGCTGTGTTTTTAGATCATGATTTTTCAGAAGCTAATATTAAAAGACAAATTAAAAGGCTTTTAACAATAGCCAAAAAGAAAGGTGAGGCAATTGCGATAGGCCATCCTCATCCAAATACACTAAAGATTCTTTATGAAGAACTACCAAAGCTTAAAAAGCATATAAAAATTGTGCCTGTACATAAATTAGTTCATGAAAATTAGATCCTATCTACTCTCGTATAGGCTAGCATTTCTGCTAACTCATCACTCATCTCATCAGCATATTCTCGAATTGAAAAAAGCTTTCCACAGCCTTGACACCTCAAGGCAACACTTCTTCATCTGCGGCACAGATCTAGCTTACTGTTGCAAACTTTACATCTTAGATTAAGTTCAGGTTTTCTTCTGAAGAAAAACATAACTTAGCTAAGCTCCTTTTTTATTATTAAAAGATCATCCGGAGTTTCAAAATTTAATACCTTGAAATCTGAGGAATCCAATGATTTCTTTATAAGGTTTGATAATACCTTCTTAGGACCAACTTCAATAAATATTCGTATTCCATCTTTATACATGTTATTTACAATCTCATACCATCTAACAGGACTACAGATTTGGTCTGCCATAAGTTGCTTAATTTTATGAGGGTCAGTCTCTGGCATGGCTGTAACATTGCTATAAATTGCAAGCTTTGGCGGATTAAAGCGGGCTTTTTCAAGAACTTCTGAGAACTCTTTTGCTGCATCATTCATTAATGGGCTGTGATAAGCACCTGATACTTTTAAAGGAACAGCACGCTTTCCCTTTTCTTTTACTTTTTTGCATAGCTTTTCTATAAGATGCTTCTCACCTGTTGCCACAATTTGCTCTTTTGAGTTATGATTAGCTAGTGCTAATATGCCATTAGTTTGTTCTGAAATATCTTTTATAAGTTCTTCTAGTACCTTTCTTTCAAGTCCAATAATGGCGGCCATAGCCCCTGGGCGTTTATTGGCCACTTTTTCCATTATTCTGCCTCTTTCTTTAACAAGAGACATACAACTTGTAAGGTCAAGGCAATCACAAGCCCAAAGGGCAGGATATTCACCTAAGCTATGCCCTGCAACGGCACTTGGTTTAATACCTTCTGAAAAAAGTATTTTTGCACATAAGATATCTATAGCGGCAATACATGGTTGAAGATTAATGGTTTTTGTAAGTTCATCCATTGGGCCTTCAAGGCATAATTTTTTTATAGGAATGTTGGCAGCTTCTTGTGCCTCTTTAATGAGAGCATTGGCAAAAGAAAAGTTTTCAAGCAGTTTTTTGCCCATTCCAACATATTGTGATCCTTGACCCGGGAAAACAAAGGCAATATCTTCCATTATTCCTCCACCTCCAAAACATCCTCATCCTCTTCTTCCAAGATCTCTGTATCTTTTATTTTTAGCTCTTCAACATATTTTTCATAGTCATGTGGGCTCATAAGGTCATCAAGTTCTTCCACCTGTGCTATATCCATTACTACCAGCCAACCATCATCATAGGGGTCATCGTTTATATATTCTGGAGAATCGAGTAGTATTTCATTTGTTGTGGCTATTCTGCCAGAGATAGGGCTTAAAAGCTCTGTTACTTCTCCTACAGAGTTTTCTATGGTGGCAAATACATCCGCTTCCACAAACTCATCGCCCGGGCTTGGAAGATCAATAGAGCTTATCATTCCTATACGTTCCTGACCATAGTCAGTAAGACCTATAATCGCCTTTTGTTGATCTTCATCTGGTTTTACCCAAAGATGTTCCTCTGTATAAAGAAGATCTTCTAAAATGATCATAATTTCCTCCTACAAAGTTATATTAACCACCAATTGATGACATTTGTTGTTTGCAACTAGGTATTTCCTTTGATCCTTGTATATATGTTGCAGGTTTTTTAGATATAGCCTTTAGAAATAACTGAGCTAGATTTTCATCACTAATACCAACTCTTACTATATCTCTAAGGCTTATTTCTAAATCTGAAAAAAGGCAAAGTCTTAAAGTACCATCAGCCCTGATTCTTATTCTATTACAGCTTGAACAAAACTTATGGCTTAGAGGACTAATAAATCCAATATTACCTAAGGCACCTGGAATTTTGAAAAGCTCTGCTGGGCCAGAATTTTTGGTCTGCTGTATAGCCTTTAATTTACCAAAGGCCTCTTTTATTATCATTTTGGCTTTATCAGAAGAAAAAAAGTATTCTTTGCCCCATTTAGATAGACTTCCAATTGGCATAAACTCGATAAATCTTACCTCAACAGGCCAATTTTTAGTAAGTTTTGCAAAATTTATTAGCTCATCGTCATTTTTGCCTTTCATCATTACAAAATTGATCTTTATTGGTGAAAATCCTATCTTGATGCAGGTGTCTATGGCATCGAATACTTTTGAAAATTGATCTGAACCAGTTATTTCTAAAAAACGTTCAGGCCTTAGGGTGTCAAGACTTATATTTATATGTCTAAGGCCTACGTCAAACAAGTCTTTGGCTACCTCTTTTAAAAAAACTCCATTGGTTGTAAGAGCAATTTTTTCTATTCCTTTTGTTTTGCCAATTTTTTCAATTAGGCTAACAATATCTCTCCTAACAAGGGGCTCACCTCCTGTTAAACGCACTTTAGTTATTCCAAGACTGGCAAGTACCCTTACAATTTGAAGAATTTCTTCATACTTTAAAATGGCTTCAGGTGGCATCCAGTTAAATTTTGCCTGAGGCATGCAATAGAAACAACGCAGATTACATCTATCTGTAACAGAAAGGCGTAAGTAGGTGATTTTTCTTCCATAAGAATCCTTAAGGTTATAGGTGCTGGTCATTTTTTATGCGTTTTATATTGGCTCCTACTTTAGCAAGCTTTTTATCCATTTTTTCATAGCCTCTGTCAAGATGATTCAGCCCTTGGACTATTGTAGTTCCTTTAGCAGCAAGTCCAGCCAACACAAGGCTTGCACTTGCCCTAAGATCAGTTGCCATAACTGGTGCACCAGTTAAAAAAGATACCCCTCTTACAATCGCATTTCTGCCTTCAATTTTTATATTTGCACCAAGACGCTTTAGTTCAGCCACATGCATAAACCTATTTTCAAATATAGTCTCTGTTATTACGCTTAAACCTTGTGCTATACTCATTAGTACCATGATTTGTGCTTGTAAATCGGTTGGGAATCCTGGATAAGGTAGAGTTTTTATATCAATGCTTTTAAGTTTTCCTTTTCTAGTGATCTCTATTTTATTTTTGCCCTCTGTTTCTATTATCAATCCAATAGCCCTTAACTTTTCAATGACAGTAGTAAGATGTTCTGGTTTGCAATTTTCAATTGTTAAATGTCCACCTGCTGCTCCTACAGCCATTAGATAAGTGCCTGCCTCTATGCGATCTGGAATAATGTTAAAGTCAACAGGATTTAGCTCTTTTACCCCTTCAATTTTAATGGTTTCGGTGCCAAGACCTTTTATTTTAGCTCCCATTTTTTTTAGCATCATTCCAAGAGCAACGACTTCAGGCTCCCTTGCCGCATTTTCAAGAACAGTTTCCCCTTTTGCTAAAGTAGCTGCCATCATGAGATTCTCAGTGCCAGTGACTGAAGTAATATCAAAATATATCCTTGCCCCTGAAAGCCGTTTTGACCTTGCTTCAACATAGCCTTCCTTAATCTTCATCTTAGCACCCATTAATTCAAGCCCTTTGAGATGGAGGTCAATAGGTCTTGCACCAATTGCACATCCACCTGGTAGGGCAACCCTGGCTCTGCCAAGACGGGCAATAAGCGGACCTAGAACAAGGACTGAGGCCCTCATTTTTCTAACAAGATCATATGGGGCCTCAAAACTAATGGATTTTTTAGTTGTAACTGTAAGGATCCCTTTTGAATTAAAGGATGTTTCTAGCCCAATCTCATTTAAAAGCTTAAGAAAGATTTTTACATCTTCAAGTTTAGGAATACTAGAAAAAGAAAATTCTCCCTCAGCAAGAAGCGTTGCAGCCAGAGCTGGTAAGGCTGCATTTTTTGCACCGCTAATTTTTATATGCCCTTTAAGTTTTTCTCCTCCTTTTATTTTTATTTGTTCCATTTACTAAAGTACTACCTTGGCGCTTTGCCTTTATGCCATATATATATTATTGGGCTTGCTACAAATACAGAGGAGTAGGTTCCAACAATAATTCCAAGCATTAGAGCAAATGCAAAGTCATGTATTACAACACCTCCAAAGAAATAAAGCGATAATACAACAATTAAAGTAGTAATAGAGGTGATAATTGTTCGACTTAACATTTCATTAACACTTCTATTTATTATTTCTCCAAAGGAGAGCTTGTGATATTTCTTTAGATTTTCCCTTATTCTGTCAAAAACAACAACTGTATCTGTTAGAGAATATCCTGCAAGTGTTAAAAGAGCAGTTACTATAAGAAGATTTATTTCTTTACTTAGTATATAAAATATGCCTAATACTGCCAATACATCATGGAAAGTTGCAATTGCTGCTGCAACTCCAAAGCTTAGATTAAATCTAAAGGCTAAATAGCCAATGATTCCAGCAAGAGAGATAGCAATAGCAATTATAGCCTTTCTTCTAAGTTCCTTACTGACAGTTGAGCCGATTTCAGTTTTACTTTCAATAGTAAATTTATAATCTGAGAGATTTTCTTTAAGTGCTTTTGTAATTTTTGCTTCAATATCGCCAACAGTAGCAACAGACTTTTTAACTCTTACAATTAAAATGTTTTCTTTAGGTACTTCCTGAAGGGCATATCCTTCAATACCTGCCTTTTTAAGTGCAGATCTAATTTTTTCAAGTTCAAAAGGCTTGTTTGCCTTATACTGAACCATTGTACCTCCGGCAAAGTCCACGCCTAGGTTAGCTGCACCTGTATTTATCTGTACAAAAGCAAAGATTCCTGTGGCTACTAATATGGCTGAAATAGCAAGAGAAATATTTCTTTTGCCTATGAAGTCTATAGAGGTTTTGCCAACGATTTGTAAGAAAGACAGATCATTAATTTTATTTTTAATGATAAGCCATTCATAAACCCATCTAGTAGCATAGATGGCAGTAAATAAATTGATAACGATACCTGCTGAGAGTGTTACGGCAAAGCCTTTTATCGGGCCTGTTCCAAATAAAAATAGGGCAAGAGCAGTTATAAGGGTTGTAACGTGTGCATCTACAATTGTCCAAAAAGCCTTGTCATATCCTCCGTCAATAAAAGCTTTTAGAGGCTTGCCAAGGGCTTTTTCTTCTCTCATTCTTTCAAATATAAGTACATTAGAATCAACTCCCATTCCAATTGTCAAAATTATACCTGCAATTCCAGGGAGGGTTAATGTTGCCTGAAAAAGTGCCAAAATAGCCATTAAAAAGAGTAAATTTAAAAGTACAGCAACGTCTGCTATAAAACCTGAAAGTCTATAGTAAATGATCATAAAGATCATTACAAATATGGCTCCAGCAACACCAGAGATAAGCCCTTTTTGAATAGAATCTCTTCCTAGTGAAGGCCCCACTGTTACATTTTGAATAATTTTAACTGGAGCTGGTAATGCACCTGCTCTCAACACAATGGCAAGATCTGCGGCTTCTTCATGTGTAAATGAACCTGATATTTGTGCATGTCCACCGCCTATCTTTTCTCTTATAACAGGGGCTGATCTCACAACTCCATCAAGTACAATAGCAAGACGTTTGCCTACATTTTCTCCAGTTATTTTTTCAAATATCCTTGCCCCTCTGTCTGTAAGTTCTAAGGCTACATATGGTTCATTATAAGTTCCGCCAATCCTTACATGGGCAGTTTTAACTGCATCTCCTGTCATTAATGTCTTATCTTTTAGAAGAATAGGGATATTTCTTGTTTGTCCAGTTCTAGAGTCAACTTCTTTTAAAAAATAGATTCTGTCGCCGACAGGAATCTGACCTTTTAGTACTGCATTTAACTGTTTTACTGTATATTTCGCAGAAAGCCTGCCATCTTTTATGGCTCTATCAATAAGTGCTGGAAGATTTATTTGCGCATCATCATCTACTAGTTTGAATTCAAGTTGTGCTGTTTGACCAATTAACTTTATTGCCCTTTCCGGATCTTTTATTCCAGGAAGCTGAACTACTATTTCGTCTTCTCCTTGACGAACTATAACTGGTTCAGTCACCCCAAATTGATCAATTCTGTTTCTAATTATTTCTAATGATTGTTCAACTGCATGATCTCTTATGAACTGTTCCTCGTTTTTAGAAAGAGCAAGTACAATGGTAGGGAATTTTTTTGATTCATCTATATTTTTAATAACTAAATTGGGGAAATCATCTTGGATAACAGACTTTATTTTCTCAAGTGCACTTTTATTTGGTACTGCAATTAATATTTCATCTGGATTAGGGCTTTTCCTTCTTACTATAGTGATATTTTGTCTCTTTAAGGCATCCTTTAAATCTTGGGCTGCAAGTTCTGCTGCATTTCTTACAGCTTGATCTACATCAACTTTTAGAATTAGATGCATTCCACCCTGAAGATCCAAGCCTAACTTAAGACCTTCTTGGTAAACATACTTTTTAAACCATTCAGGAGCATTAGGGTAAAAGGAAGGAACAAGTAAAATCCCAGTAAAAATAATGAGAAAGGCGAGCAGGATGAATTTCCACTTTAAGGCCTTAGGCATTTTATAAACTCCTTATCTCTTTTTTGAAACTGATCTTTTAGTAAAAGCAAGAGGCTTTTGCAAGAAAATTTAATGTTCAAAAAGCGCATCCACAAATTCTTCAGGGTTAAATGGTCTCAAGTCTTCCATTTTTTCTCCAATACCTATAAATTTAATGGGAATTTTCATATCATGGGCAATGCTAGCAACTATGCCTCCTTTAGCAGTACCATCTAATTTAGTGAGAATTATCCCTGTTACATCTGTGGCCTCACAAAAGGTCTTTGCTTGGCTAAGGGCATTTTGACCTGTAGTTGCATCTAAAACGAGAAGGATTTCATGGGGAGCTCCATCTACTTTTTTCCCAATGACTCTTTTAATCTTTTGAAGTTCTTTCATTAAATTTACTTGAGTATGAAGTCTGCCTGCAGTATCTACTATTACAATATCTATGTCTTTTGATTTGGCTACTTCAAGGCCGTCAAAGGCGACGGCTGATGGATCAGAGCCAGATTTTTGACTAAAAACCGGTACTCCAACTCTATCCCCCCACATCTCCAGTTGCTCAATTGCTGCTGCTCTAAAGGTGTCTGCTGCAATTAAAAGTACCTTTTTGTCTTGATTTTTATATTGCCAAGCCAATTTGGCAATTGATGTAGTTTTGCCTACACCGTTAACTCCAACGACCATTATTACATAGGGTTTTGTGATGAGTTCTTTCTGTTCTTCTAGGGCTGTTTGGGTCTGATTAAATATTTTTTTTATCTCTTCTTTAAGGCATTCTCTTAAGGCTGTTGAATCAGACAGATGGCCTCGATCTATTTCTTGTTGCACTTTTTGAATTATATCTTGAACAGTAGAGACCCCCATGTCTGCCATTACTAAAATCTCTTCTATTTCTTCCAAGAGTTCAGGGCTGATTTCCTTCTTTCCAAGAAGAAGTTCATCTATTTGGCGAATAAAGCCCTCTTTAGATTTGGATATCTTATCCTTAAGCCTCTTAAATACCCCGCGCTCTTTTTCGTTTTTTGTTTCTTCTTCCTTAAACCAGTTTTTAAAAGCCATAACTAAGCCTTTTTTCAGGTATATAAAAGTTTATTGTTGACAGATATAAACAGAACTGTATTTAATAGCAATATTTAGATGTTAAGAGAAGTTTGAATTTTTGTTTTTTATAAATTTTTTTATCAGGGGGGGGCTTTGTGAACAAGTCAGATTTAATAGATGCACTTGCCGATAGGTTAAATATCCATAGACAGCTTAGTGAGTTTATTGTGAATTCTATATTCGATAATATGACCGAGGCACTCATAAGAGGAGAAGGTATTGAGATAAGAGGCTTTGGTTCTTTTTCCATTAGAGAATATAAATCTTATATAGGAAGAAATCCAAAAACTGGTGAAAAGATAGAAGTAAAGCCTAAAAAGCTGCCTTTTTTTAAAGTTGGAAAAGATTTAAAAGAACGTGTAATGGCAAAAGCGAAGCTTTAATCCACCTCTATTAGTTCAAGTCCATTAAGAAATAATGCAGCAGCAGTGACACCGGTTAAAAAATTAACACTACAAGAGGGACTCTTAGCCTTTAAGTAGGCCTTTTTAATCTGAAAAAGCTCTGCAAGTAAAACGACTTCTTTTGCCCCTTTTAAAAAATTTTCAGTTACATCGCGTCCAGTTTCTGTTTGAATTACCCGCGCTTTTCCATCTATAACGTCAAAACCATCTCCTCCTTTTATTGTGCATGCAATTCGGGGCGTACCAAGACCTCCAAGTTGTTCTGGGCATACTGGTAAGAGTTTGGCTCCACTTTTAATAAGCTCAACAATTTTTTGATTTTCTTTGGTTTTACCATCATACCGGCACTTAAGGCCAACAAGACATGCACTTACTATAATCAAAACAGCCTCTCCCCTTCGAATATAACAGGAGGTTCTGTGTCGTCTCTTCTTTCTATTTTGCCAATTAAGTAAGCGTCTTCATTAAGTGCTTTTAATTGTAAAAGGATTTCTTTTGTATCTGATGGAGGTACAATAAGAATAAGCCCTATGCCACAGTTAAAGGTACGAAGCATTTCTTCTTCTGATACTTTGCCTTCTTTTTGAATGAAACTAAAAAGTCTTGGTATATTCCAGGTATGTTTCTTTATAATTGCCTTGCATGAGTTAGGTAAAACCCGTGGAATGTTATCCTGAAAACCACCGCCTGTAATGTGCACTATTCCGTGAATTTTAAAGCGTTTTAAGAGGTTTATAACTGTTTTTACATATATTTTAGTAGGAGTTAAAAGAACTTCTCCTATGGTTTTGTAAGAGATGTCTTCCAAAATATCAGTCGGTTTAACTTTTAGTTCTTCAAAAAAAATCTTTCTTACAAGAGAAAATCCGTTACTGTGTAAGCCAGAGGAAGAAAGACCAATTATATCATGCCCAACTGCAATTTCCGCTCCATCTATTATCTTTTCCCTTTCTACCACTCCAACTGCAAATCCAGCCAGATCGTATTCATTAGCCGGATACATGCCTGGCATTTCGGCTGTCTCTCCGCCAATTAGGGCACATCCAGCTTCCATGCATCCTTTGGCTATGCCAGATATTACCTGTGTGGTAACATGCTCCTTTAATTTCCCAGTTGCAAAATAATCTAGAAAAAAAAGTGGCGTTGCTCCTGTAACTACGATGTCATTTACACACATTGCCACAAGGTCTATGCCAACTGTATCGTGCTTGTCTATCATAAAGGCTATCTTAAGTTTTGTTCCTACACCATCAGTAGATGAGACCAAGACTGGATTATGATATTTGTCTTGATCAAGGGCAAAAAGACCTGCAAAGCCGCCTATTTCCGTTATTACACCTTTTGTAAAGGTAGGAGTAACTATCTTTTTTATATCTTCCACTATCTTGTTGGCCTTATCAATGTCTACTCCTGCTTGTGCATAAAGAGATTTTTCCTTCACAGCTTTCTCCACATAGATCTAAATTTATTAAAATTAAAAATAAAGATTTAAACAGCCA
>CAYMRT010000274.1:0-4435 GCA_964392885.1 uncultured Desulfobacterales bacterium
AACAGGAAGTTTTTTCATGTCTCGACTAGATTAAATTTATCTTTATTCTAACATTCTTTAGTTAAATTTCCATTTTTAATGCAAAATTTTTGCTTTAAGATAATAATCTTATTCAAATAAACGGCAAAAAAAACTTATCCAAATTATATCAAAATACAAAAATGCTATGCTGACCTATGCTTTTTTATTCTATCTTGACATATTAAAAACCATGTTTATTACATTATCTTATATTCTTAGATAGTTAACAGCTTCTACTTCATATATTTCTATTGTGTAAGAATTCCCAGAGGAGGTCTTTGTAAATGATTGAAGCTCAGGGGCTTACAATGGATTATGGTAATTTTCGTGCAGTAGATCAATGTAGTTTTAAAGTAGAAAAGGGGGAAATAGTTGGTCTTGTAGGACCTAATGGCGCTGGTAAAACCACAATAATGAAAATTCTTTCAACCCAGATTCAACCCACCAGCGGAAAGGCAAAAATAAATGGTTTTGATGTAGAAAGTGAGCCGTTAAAGGTGAAGGAAAGCCTTGGTTTTTTGCCAGAACAACCTCCTCTTTATGATGATATGGAAGTAAGGGAATATCTGCGTTTTGTTGGGTCAGGTAGAGGGCTTTCTGGAAATAGGCTTATGAATAGGCTTAAATGGGTGCAAGAAAATTGCAGTCTTGCCCCTGTTTGGTGTAAGCCTATCTCAGAGCTTTCCAAGGGTTATAAGCAAAGGGTTGGACTTGCTCAGGCATTAATTCATGATCCTCCAGTATTGATTCTTGATGAACCTACTTCAGGACTTGATCCTCTTCAAATAATGGAAATTAGGACTCTTATAAAGGCCCTTTCTAAGGAAAAGGCAATACTTTTCAGCTCTCACATCCTTCAAGAAATTTCGGCTGTAACAGATAGAGCCGTTGTGATAAGTGACGGGGTCATAAAGGCGGATGGTTCCTTGGAAGAGCTTGCCAAAAAGGTTAAGCCTGAAAGAAAGGTTGTGGTAAGGTTTCAAGAGAAAGATGTTAAGGTTTCAGATATAGTCTCTTTTTTAGAAACAGATAAAGTTTTTCAACAAACAGATGGGGCATTTGAAATTATCACAAAAGAGCCAGAAATTGTCCTTAAAAAGCTTGCACAATATGCCAAAGAAAAAGGGCTTTTAATAATTGAACTTTATGAAGAACATCCAGATTTAGAAGAGATATTTTCAGCGTTAATCCATAGTAAAAATTAGTATATAAAGCCTTAAAAGGAGAAGGAGTGTATAGTCATGGGTGTATCTCCTTTCAAGATTTCAAAAAGAGAGATTCTTTCGTATTTTAATTCGCCTGTTGCATATGTCTTTGCAGTCGTATTTTTGCTTGTTGCATCAGGCCTTTTTATGACTCCTTTTTTTGTTGCAGGCCTTTGTGACATGAGGGCTTTTTTCTCTAACTTACCTCTTCTTCTGGTTATTTTTGTACCTGCTTTAACCATGAGACTGTGGGCTGAAGAGAGAAGGACAGGCACTCTCTCACTGCTTTTTAGCTTGCCTATTTCCAGCTCCAATTTGGTGATAGGGAAATTTATCTCAGCATTATTCTTCTGCTCTTTGGCACTTTTTAGCACGATTACTATTCCAGTTATGCTTGCAAGCCTTGGAAAGCCTGATTTTGGCCCTATAATAGGTGGTTATGCAGGGGCAATTTTACTTATATCGTTTCTTCTTTCCCTGGGGATGTGTATCTCTGCCTTTTTCAAGGATCAGATTGTTGCTTTTATTTTAAGTCTTGTTGCAGGATTTTTCTGTTTTTTGTCTGGGACGGAATTTTTTTCAACCTTTTTTGATAGTTGGGTGCCAGGTCTGGGGACCTTTCTAAGACATAGCATAGGCATTTCAAGCCACTTTTCCTCTTTTGCAAAGGGGGTTATTGATATAGGAGATGTCCTTTTTTTTATCTCTTATTCAGCAATATTTCTTATAATAAATGCGCTAACCCTTGAGGGACGACTTAAGTTTAAGATTCAAAAGGGATTTTTTGCTGGAGTTGCCCTGCTAATTGGAATTGGCCTTTTTTTTAATGCAGTTATTTTTGACTTAAGACTTCCAAGGTTTGATCTTACAGAGAATAAGATCTACACTGTATCCCCTGGTACAAAAAGGGTTTTGGAGAAACTCAAGGTTCCAATAAGTGTAATTTATTACTGTTCTTCAAAAGACAAGATGCCATCTGTAATGAAAGAGATGGCAAGAGATGTATCTGACATTCTTGATGAGCTTTCAAAGCTAAGTCCAAAATTTACTTACAAAATAGTTGATCCTGACACCCTTACTGAAAAGCAGAGACAGGAACTCAAACAAAGAGGAATTACTCCATTTAGTGCCCAAACAATTGAAAAAGACTCTCTTAACATAAAGCTGATTTATTCAACCATTGCCCTTTCTTATCTGGATAAGAAAGAAGAGATAATTCCGCAGGTAGTCCCTGACTCTTTGGGGAACTTGGAATATGAGTTGGTATCTAAAATTTTTAGACTCACCTTAGACAAGAAACCAAAGGTAGTGCTTGTTGCAAAGAAAAAGGAGATACCGCCACAGATGGCCATATTGTATCAGCGACTAGGTCAGCCAGTGCCTCCTGGAATAGATCAGTTTCAAACAGTGCAACAGATACTTGAATCTCAAGGATATATTGTTCAGCGTCAGGAAATAAAAAAGGATTCTCCTCTCCCTGATGATGCGTCAGCGCTTATGCTTTTAGGTCCGCACGATTTTAATAAAAGGCAGCTTTATGAAATAAGAAAGTTTTTGGCCTCTGGTCGTCCTGTATTTGTTGCCTCTCAATTTTATAAATTTAGATATACAAATGGTGAAGAGGGTATAGAGGCAAGACCACACAGGCTCATTAACAATGTGGATGAGCTTTTCAAGGATATTGGTGCAACCATCAATGAAGATATGCTCTTTGATAAGAGAAGTCTTGTTCTTTCAATTGAAAGTCAACGCCAGATGGGACTTTTTACTGCAATCACAAGAACACCTGTAAATTTCCCAATGCAGATTAAAGTACTGCCAGATACAATGAATCAGAAGATATCAATTACAGGTAATCTTTCAGGCCTTTTATATTTGTGGGGAAGTGCTTTAGATGTAAATGATAAAGAACTTGAAAAGAATCACATAAGGAAAATATGGCTTTTTTCTTCTAGTGATCAAAGTTGGCTTTCTCCATATAGCGTGATGCCAATAACCACAAAAAATATTCCTGCTCCAACAGAATCCTTTAAAAGTTATCCATTGGCACTTATCTTAGAAGGTAACTTTACAAATCCATTTGGAGAAAATGGTGTTCCAAGGTGGCCTGATGAGGAGGCAAACAAAGACAGCAATAATGATAAGGCAAAGAATGAGAAAGAGCCCAAAAAAGAGGCTTCTGATCACCAGTTACAAGGCACGCCTAAAAAGGCAAAGTTGCTAATTGTTGGTTGTAGCGAGATGTTTAGCGATGAGACTATCTCTGCTCTTTCAAATGCACCATTTCTCCTTAATGCAATAGATGTTTTGTGTCTTGGAGATGAATTAATAAATGTTCGTACAAAGACTCAGGTGCAAAGGTTCATTTCTGATGTTAGCACTGGGGAACGGCTTTTCTGGAAGGCATTTACAGTGCTTTTTGCTCCAATTCTATGGAGTCTTTTTGGTGTGATAAGGGCAATCAAGAGGAAGAAGGCCAGGGCTAATTGCACTTTTTAGGTTTTTTGGAGGTGTATATGAAGAAAACATACGTTGTTGTCTTGGCAGTAGTTTTTATAGCGCTTGTTGGAATTTATCTTTTTCTTCAACGTCCAAGGCAAACAGATGTATCAAGCCTTTATTCAAAGGTAACACCTGAGATAAAGCTAGATCAGGTGCAAACAGTTAGGGCAATAAATTTGGCAAAGCCCGGTTCTGAAATTTTTATTAAAAGGGAAGGAAACAGGTGGGAAATAAGGCTTAAAAAAGATGGTAAAGAGTTTTTTGCCCCTGTTAAGTCTCAAAAAATAGAGAAGCTTATAAATGATCTTTCAGCTCTTTGTGGCGAGCTTAGGGCAAGTGGTGACGATATATTGAAAGACTTTGGCCTTCAAAAGGCTCATGGACTTTTAATTGAGATCTCAGGGAGGGCTGGGAAGATTGCTGAAATTGTAGTTGGTAAAAAAGGTCCAAGATGGGGAAGTTCTTTTGTTAAGAAAAAAGGTTCCAACAAGGTTTATCTAGTATCGAAAGATTTGCTTGTTGATTTTGATATCTGGACCAATAAGCCCGAAAAAGAGCTTTCAAGTCAACCATGGATTGATCTGCAGGTAATAAAAGAGTCATCATTTGATATCAAAGAGGCAAGTTTTAAGTCATCTAAGTTTAATTGGCGCCTTTATCTAAAAAAGTCAGAAAAAAAAGAGAAAAAAGATAAGGATCAAAATCAA
>CAYMRT010000275.1:0-9128 GCA_964392885.1 uncultured Desulfobacterales bacterium
AAGGCAGAAGTAGATAGGGCAATTGAAGTAACAGAACTCGGTGCAGTTGACTATCTAGCCAAGCCAATCACTTTTTACCAGTTGGAATTTGCCTTAAGACGGGCAGAAGAGAGAGAAAAACTTTTCAAGGAAAACTTACAGCTAAAACAACAAGTTGAGGAGCGTTATTCCTTTTCTAATATTATTGCCCGTAGTCCAGAAATGGAGCGGATTTTTAATATCATTGAAAAGGTCAAAGACTATAAAACCACTGTATTGATAACAGGAGAGAGCGGAACAGGAAAAGAGCTTGTAGCTAGAGCGCTGCACTTTAATAGCATAAGAAAACACGCCCCATTTGTAGCCATAAACTGTGGCGGCATCCCTGAAAATCTGCTTGAAAGTGAGCTCTTTGGCCATGTAAAAGGGGCCTTTACAGATGCAATAAGATCAAAAAAAGGGCTTTTTGAAGAGGCAGATGGAGGCACAGTCTTTCTAGATGAGATAGGAGATCTGCCAATTACACTTCAAGTGAAACTCTTAAGGGTGCTTCAAGAGCATGAGATAAGGCCTGTTGGAGGCACTAAAACCATTAAGGTTGATGTAAGGATTGTAGCAGCAACAGCCAAAGATCTGGGAGAGCTTGTAAGGAATGGCCAGTTTAGAGAAGATCTTTATTACAGGATAAATGTACTAACAATTGTAATTCCTCCCCTTAGAGAAAGGAAAGAAGACATAAGGCTTTTAATTGATCATTTTATAAAAAAATATAACAAAGTCATTCACCCTAAAAAAGTAAAAGGGGTCACTCCTGAGGCAATGCATGTACTTATGAACTACAAATGGCCTGGAAATGTAAGAGAGCTTGAAAATATTATTGAAAGAGCACTTGTGCTTACAGAGCATGATTATATTCAAGTTGAGGATTTGCCAGTAAACTTACATGGAATTAATCTTTCAGAAGAGAAAGAAGGACAAGAAGATGTATTTGTGCCAGACACCCTTTCAATAAAGAAAAACATGAAAAAAATTGAAGAAAAACTCATTACGCTTGCACTGTCTAAGACAAAAGGAAACAAGACCCAAGCAGCTCAACTTTTGGAAATAAGCCTTCCTGCCCTTTTGTATAAGATGAAAGAATACCGAATAGACTTGTAAAAAAAATTACCTCAACTTTAAATATCTTCATAAATTGATGATTAAGTTCTGTTGCTAACAGCCATAAGTAACAATTTAATTTCATCTTTATTAAGAGGTCGGACTTGCCCTGGCTGTAAGTCATCTAAACTTATTGGCCCTATTTTAACTCGAATAAGTTTTATTACCTTATGTCCTATGGCATTAAACATATGGCGAATCTGTCTTTTCCGCCCTTCGGTTAAGACAATCTTAAAAGTACTACATCTTCCATTGTAAGACAGGAGTTTGACTTCTTTTGCCCTTGCAAGTACATCCTTTTCTATTTCAATGCCTGTTTCAAACCTCTTTATTGACTCTTTGTTAGGTTTACCAATTACTGTAACTATATAAGTTTTAGGCACCTTAAATTTTGGATGAAGAAGTTTATATGAAAGCTCTCCATTATCGGTGAGCAGAATAAGGCCCTGGCTATTTTTATCCAAGCGACCAACCGGATAAACCCTTTCTGGTATGTTTGAAATAAGTTCCTTGATGGTTGGCCTGCCATAAGGATCAAAAAGAGTAGTGAGAAAACCAGGTGGTTTATTTAGAACATAATAATGAAAATTATCCCTTAACCTTACTAGCTTACCATCAACTTTTACTTTGCTTTTTATAGGGTCAATTTTTGTTCCAAGCTTTGAAACTATCTGACCATCAACCTCTACCCTACCATCAACTATGAGCCTCTCCGCCCTTCTCCTAGAACATACACCTGCATGAGCTAAAAATTTTTGAAGACGAATTAAGGAATCGTCTGCCATTAATTTATCAGATCAACCTTGAGACAATTTCATTTAAGGCCTTTTTTACAGGATGATCATCTGAAAGCTCAATCAATGCCTTACCTATATCTCCTGCCTGAGCAATATCTTTACTTAATGGAATTGCTCCCAGATATGGAACCCCCGTCTCTTTTGCCAACTTTTGGCCTGTGCCTGAACCAAATATATCAACAGTATCGCCGCATTTCGGACACACAAAGCCACTCATATTTTCAACGATTCCTATAACAGGATTGCCTACTTTATTGCAAAACGTAATGGAACGGCGCACATCATCAATAGATACAGCCTGTGGAGTCGTAACAATAACAGCCTTTGCATCCTGGCCAAGGATCTGAAGAACAGATAATGGCTCATCTCCTGTGCCTGGAGGGCAATCAACCACCAAATAATCCAGATTTCCCCAAGCCACTTCCTCAATAAACTGCTTGATAAGTCCCCCCTTTACAGGCCCTCTCCAGATTACAGCCTCGTCATCATCAGGAAGTAAAAAACCCAAAGATATAACCTTTAAATTTTCATTCCATTTCACTGGTATAAGCCAAGGGGACTTAATCTTTGCCTTCTTGCCCTTAAGCCCCATAATGCGCGGTATGCTTGGTCCATGAACATCTACATCAAGAAGACCTACCTTTTTCCCAGCCTCAGCCAAAGCAATGGCAATATTTGCAGATACTGTACTTTTACCAACACCACCCTTGCCTGAAAGTATAACAAGCTTGTTTTTTATATGATCAAGGCAGACCTTTTCTGCCTCAGGATTACCTCTTGATTTACATCCTTCCACATTACAGGTACTGCATTTGCTTTCAGCCATAATTGATTCTCCTAAAAAGTTTTTATTAAATTGCCCATAATAGTGGAACTAAAAACAGAAATGTCAAGAAAAACTTCTAAAGAAATTAAAAATAAAAAGCTATTTTCAAAAAAGTAATTCTTGAATATAAAATACTTATCTTTGCAAGTACTTTAAGAAAGGAGGAAGGAAAAATTGGAAACTGGTTATGATTCTCAAATTCAGGCACTTACTAAAATTGATCAAAAAATAGAGCCACCTCAAAGGGTTAAGGATGAGGCATTTATTAAAGATTATGACTCTGTTTATGCATATTCCATTAGAGATCCAGAGGGCTTTTGGGGGCAAATTGCCTCTGAGCTTGAGTGGTTTGAACCTTGGACAAAGGTTAGAGAAATAGATATTCCAAATCACAAGTGGTTTGTTGGTGGAAAGACCAATATAACCTTAAATGCCCTAGATCGACATGCTGATTCTTGGCGTAGGAACAAAGTAGCATTTATTTGGTTATCAGAAGAAGGAGAAGAACTAACTGCCACCTATGGACAATTAAGAGATAGAGTAAATCAGTTTGCAAATGCACTTAGATCTAAAGGAATTAAAAAAGGTGATAGGGTAGTAATCTACATGCCTCTTACAATTGAGGGTGCCATTGCAATGCTTGCCTGTGCAAGGATTGGGGCAATCCATTCGGTAGTATATGCAGGAATGGGGGCAGGTGCCCTTCGTTCACGCATTGAAGACTGTAAGGCAAAGGCTGTAATCTGTGCAGATGTTGGCTATAGACGTGGCAAGGTTGTAAGGCTGAAGGCTGTAGTGGACGATGCCCTTCAAGGCCTTGAATATGTTGAAACTGTGATTGTATTTAGGAGACAAAAGCCTGAAATAGAACTTAATGAGTGGGAAGAAGACTTTTGGGAGATCCTTAGAAAACATAGTCACAGGTGTCCTGCTGAGATCATGGATTCGGAAGACCCTCTTTTTATCTTATATACCTCTGGCACTACAGGTAAACCGAAGGGAGTTGTGCACGTCCACGGTGGTTTTATGGTGGGCACCTATTACCTAACCAAGGCCTTTTTTGACATAAAAGATAAAGACGTTTACTGGTCAACCTCTGATATTGGCTGGATAGTTGGTCATTCATATATTGTTTATGGGCCACTTGTAGCAGGTGCAACTGTTCTTATACGAGAAGGAGCACCCGACTATCCTCACCCTGGAGTTGTTTGGGAAAAGGTACAAAAATATGGGGTATCTGTCATGTTCACTGCCCCTACCGCCCTTAGAATGTTCATGCGTTTTGGCCAAGAACATATCAAAAAGTACGACAGATCTACCCTTAGAATTATAGCATGTGCTGGAGAGCCATTAAATCCAGAGGCATGGAACTTTGCACAAGAAGTAATTTTAGAAAACAACGGTCACTGTATAGATAATTTTTGGCAAACAGAAGTTGCCTCGCCAATCCTTGGCACAATGCCTTCAATGCCTAACAAACCAGGCAGATGTGGAAAACCTATGCCAGGAGTTGTAGCAGATGTTGTGGATGAAAAAGGCAATCCTGTGCCTGCAGGAAAAGGTGGGAACTTGGTTTTAAGGCAACCCCTTCCATACATGATGCGTACAATCTACGGGGATCCGAAAAGATATGAGGAGATATGGAATGTAATACCAGGGTGTTACTTTACAGGTGATGTAGCTGTTTGTGATGAGGAAGGATATTTTTCAGTACTTGGCCGTTCAGATGATGTGTTAAATGTAGCTGGGCATAGAATTGGAACAGCAGATGTGGAAAATGCCCTTGTAAGCCATCCTGCAGTTGCAGAGGCTGCTGCCATTGGTCTTCCAGACCCTATAAAAGGAGAAAACATAAAGGTATTTGTTGTGCTTCGTGCTGGCAAAGAACCCTCAGAAGGCCTTAAAAAGACAATTATTCAACATGTACGCCATGAACTTGGTCCAATTGCCACTCCTGCAGAGGTAGAATTTACAGAAAAACTGCCAAAAACCCGATCAGGTAAAATAATGAGGAGGTTACTTAAAGCCAAAGAGCTTGGGCTCGATCTAGGCGATACCTCCACATTAGAAGACTGATAATAGGAGGAAATATGCTTCCTAAAAAGGCAGTAATTCCGGTTGCAGGTTTGGGCACAAGATTTTTACCAGCTACAAAGGCAATACCCAAAGAAA
Organism: uncultured Desulfobacterales bacterium; assembly: GCA_964392885.1. GTDB lineage: Bacteria > Desulfobacterota > Dissulfuribacteria > Dissulfuribacterales > QOAL01 > JAADCZ01. The sequence continues at coordinate 4,933 of CAYMRT010000275.1, forward strand.
TGTTAACTGTAGTAGATAGGCCAACCATCCAATACATTGTGGAAGAGGTGGTGGCCTCTGGCATAAAAGAGGTAGTCCTTGTGACTGCCTCTGGTAAATCTGCCATAGAAGATCACTTTGACTATTCTTTTGAACTTGAAACCTTTCTTGCTCAAAAAGGCAAATTGGACTTGTTAAATGAAGTCAGACAGATTTCAAAACTGATAGAGATTGTTTCTGTTAGGCAAAAAAGGCCCCTTGGTTTAGGACATGCGGTACATGTTACAGAACAGGTGGTATGTGACGAGCCCTTTGTTGTGTGTTTAGGAGATGATCTTGTAGAAAGCGATGAACCATGCGTATATCAAATGCTTAAGGTATATGAAAAATATGAAGAGACTCTAGTTGCAGTTCAAGAGGTGCCAGAAGAGGAAGTGCACAGATATGGCATAATTGAAGGGGAAGAAATCGAGCCAAACATATTCAAAGTTAAAAGGATTATTGAAAAGCCTTCTCCTGGCACCACAACATCAAGGCTTGCAGTAATTGGCCGATATATCTTGCGGCCTGAAATATTTAATTGCCTTTCAAGGACACTTCCAGGTGTTGGTGGCGAAATTCAGCTAACAGATGCCCTTGATATGATAAGAAAAGAACGAGGCCTTTATGCATATAAATTTAAAGGCAGACGTTTTGATGCAGGAGATAAGTTCGGCTTTCTCCAGGCAACCGTACACCTTGCCCTTAATCACCCTGAGCTTGGAGGCCGATTTAAGAACTATCTTAAAAAAATAGTTAAAGAATTTAACTAAAAATGACCCATAGCGGGCAAAAAGATGTCTTTGTTAGCTGCCTAATTCCACTTCATTTGAAAGAACCTCTTACTTACATATGGCCGTTTAAAGACAAGGAGCCAATAATTGGCACAAGGCTCCTTTTGCCATTAAAAAATAGAGACATAATTGGCATATTATGGGAAAAAGATGTAAAGCCTCCAGATAAGGCCATTGAATTAAAAAAAGTAAAAAAGATCCTGGATGAAGAGGCACTTTTATCTAACAACCTATTAAGTTTCTTAAAATGGGCAGCAAACTACTATTTTTATCCGCTTGGTAAGGCTGTAGCAGAAGCACTTCCCCCTGAATTCATATCGTCCACTAAAAAAGGCACAAAAAAAATCTCAAACAAAAACCTCCAAATTGGAAAGTCAAAATTTGAAATAAGAATATGGTATGAAGAGCCAATAAAGAAATATTCTTTAGAACAAGAGAAAGCCATATCAGAGATAGAAAAAGCACTTTTAACTAAACATTTTAAGCCTATTTTGCTTTTTGGTGTAACTGGATGTGGTAAAACGGCTGTTTACATTGAAGCCGTTAAAAGGTGCCTTAAAATAAATAGATCTGCCCTTGTAATGGTGCCAGAAATAGCAATGACTAGTCAGTTGGCTGGCAGGTTTAAAGCAGTTTTTGGAGAACAAGTTGCCTTATTGCATAGTGGTCTTAGTCAGGCTCAAAGAAGAGATGAGTGGCTTAAAATAAAAAAGGGCATTTGCAAGGTAACCCTTGGTACCCGATCAGCAATTTTTTCTCCATTAAAAGATCTTGGACTAATAGTTGTTGATGAAGAACATGACCACTCTTATAAACAGGAAGACAGATTTAAGTACAATGCACGGGATCTTGCACTTGTTCGTGGGAAAATGGAAGGAGCCACGGTAGTTTTAGGCTCTGGGACACCTTCTGTTCAAAGCTTTTATAATGCTGAAATAGGTAGATACAGGCTTATTGAGATAAAAAACAGAATACCCGGGGCAAAACTTCCAAAGACCTTATTAATTGATAGAAGAAAAAAAGTAGGCCAAAATAAAACCGCTAATAACAAGAAAAAAATTAACTGGTTAAGCGAAAGGCTTAAGGAAGAAATCTCCAATACACTAGATAGAAAAGAACAGGTCTTAATCTTTTTAAATAGGAGAGGCTTTGCAACTTTTATCTTTTGTCCAGAATGCGGATATGTATTTAAATGTAAGGCATGTGATGTGACTTTATCGTGGCATCGGAAAAATAAGGCCATTTTAAAAAAGGCAGAAGACCATAATATTAATAAATACTCTGGCCTTCTTTCTTGTCACTACTGTGGAGAGAATTATCCTGCTCTTCCTATTTGCCCAAAATGTAAAGGCCAAACCATTAAAACTGCAGGCTTTGGCACTGAAAAAATAGCAGATGATCTTCTTGAACTTTTTCCAGGTATAACTGTTGCAAGAGTTGACAGAGATACCCTTTCCAGGCGGAAAGAGCTTGAAGAGATACTCTTTTCTTTTAAAAAAGGAGAAATAGATTGCCTTGTCGGCACCCAGATGATCACAAAAGGACACGATTTTCCAAATTTGACCTTGGTTGGCATTATATGGGCTGATATGTCTTTAAATGTTCCTGAGTTTAATGCTGCAGAACGCACCTTTCAGCTTTTAAGCCAAGTGGCAGGAAGAGCTGGCCGTATGCAAAAAACAGGAAAAGTGCTTGTGCAAACATTTATGCCTGACCATTATTCTATAACCTGTTCAGTTAAACACGACTTTTTAGGCTTTTACAAAAAAGAAATTGAACTTAGAAAAGAGCTTTTTTATCCACCTTTTAGGCATATGGTAAACCTAAGGCTCTCTGGAACAAAAAAAAATGTAGTGGAAAAATACTCAGAGAAACTTTTTGAAGTGATATATAGGAATATAGAGAAACAAAGTGAAATAAAAATCTTAGGTCCTGTCCCCTGCCCAAAGACGAGAATCAAATCAAAATATAGATTTCAAATACTTCTAAAAGGCAAAAGACAAAATCTGAGAAAAGTATGTTATCTAATTGACAAGTATAGGTCTAAGCTGTTACCAACTAGTGTTCAATTGGAAATAGATGTTGACCCTATAAGTTTTACATAAAAATGGAAAAGGATAAAAATAACTCAAAACAAAATCCTTCCCTTACATGGGAAGATACTAAATTTCTTATTGCCATGACTGTTGTAACTATAGGCTTTTCTTTAAGGGGAGGAGATATGCCTGGTGCAGTTTGGGCAACCCTAAAACAGATATTTGTAAGTTTTTTTTATGGCTTTGGAGTTGTATTCCTCTTTATTGGTCTTACAAAAAAAATGTTTAAGTATAATCCAACCAAAGTAAGCATAACAAAATGGGCATTTGCCTTAGCTGCAATATTTGCAGTTAGCCAGTTTTTTCACGAAGGATATCTAATGCTTACAGGGCAGATGGCGATAAGGCCATGATTTTTATCTCTACTACAATCAACTGTAAAAATTGCAATTGAACAAGACGGAGTATAATTGAAAAAAGCACCTTTCTTGTTATCATTTACATTAACTAATTTTTTAAATAAACACTGGAAAAATGAAAATTGAAACAGACTTAGTACCTTATAATACATCTAATATACCTCAAGGGCCTTATCTTGTTTTTGCTCCTCATCCAGATGATGAAGTAATTGGTATGGGAGGAACTATTTGCTTAGCGAGACAGAAAAATATTGATGTTCATGTGGTATATCTAACTACAGGCGATAAAGGAGGTGATCCTAATGTTAGACGATTAGAGGCTCAAACAGCTATGTCAATTTTAAGAGTAGAAAATCTACATTTTTGGGGATTAGCTGATAGAGATCTAAATTCGGTCCAAATTCCATTTGGAAAATTTAAACATCTCATGAACATAATAAATCCCCATACTGTATTTTTACCTTCTATTAAAGAGTTCCATCCAGATCATAGAATAACTACAGCCTGTATTTGGCAATATTTAAAGGAAATTAATTTTAATGGAAAAGTTTGGTTATATGAAATATCCCGTCAAAGTGAAATAAATAAACTTATAGACATTTCCTCGGTAATTGAAAAAAAAGTAGAGGCGATATTAGCTCATAAATCACAAATCAAGCAAAGAGCTCTTGATCAAATTGCATTATCTATAAACAAATCTAGGACATATACATTATCTTCTGGTTGCAATTTTGCAGAAGGTTTTTATGAGCTTTCCTTCAACGAATCTCCTTTTTTATCCCAAATAAAACCTTACATTCAAGATTTGCCTATTAGAAATAATTTCCCATTAGTATCAGTTATAATTCGCACTAAAAACAGGCCTGTCTTACTTAGAGAGGCAATTGAAAGTGTCATTGAGCAAACGTATCCAAATATAGAAATAATAA
>CAYMRT010000276.1:0-2426 GCA_964392885.1 uncultured Desulfobacterales bacterium
TATATCATTGAATCAATTAAATTAATTACAAACAGATTCTATTTTTAATAAAAACTTATACAATCTCTTTTTTTTAATTGAGCTTACTGAACTTTCCAAGATACCTAAATATTTATACTATTAGACATAAAATATAGTATAAGAGATACTATTTTTTTAGTAAATTGAATTTTTCTCTCATGGCTACTTCTACATGTGGAGGAACTAGTCCGTCAAGACTTCCTCCAAATTGGGCAGCTTCTTTAACGATAGTTGAACTTATATAAATCCATCTAAAACCTGTCATCAAAAAAACCGTTTCTATACTTCTGTCAAGCTTTCTATTCATAATAGCCCTTTGAAGTTCAAACTCAAAATCAGATACCGCCCTAAGTCCTCTTAAGATAGCATTAGCCCCCTTTTTTTTTGCAAAATCAACCAGCAAACAATCAAAACTTTCTACTTCTACATTGTTTGTAAAATCTAAAGATCTTTTAATCATCTCTACTCTCTCTTCGCTTGTAAAAAGAGGAGCTTTTGCAGGATTTTGACCAACTGCCACAATCACTTTATCAAATAAACGTAAAGCCCTTTTTATTAAATCTATATGTCCATATGTCACAGGATCAAATGTACCTGGATATACTGCTATTCTTTTTTTCATAAGCTTTTCTGCCTCTTTCTAAAGAAAAAAAGTTTGGTATCTCCATATCTTTTTACCATTACAAGTTCAAGTAATTTTAACTGTTCATTATTAAAAAGAGCAGATTTTCTCTCTTCCACAATCAATACTCCTTTAGCAGAAAGCAAGACATTTTTTTCTTCAAAAACATTAATAAGTCTTTGCAAATGACCTTTTTCATATGGTGGATCACAAAAAATAAGATCATATGTAAGTCCTGATACTTCAGTAGAATTTAAATACTTATAAGTATCTTTTTTAATGATCTTTGCCTTGGAAATAAGTCCAAGATCTCTAAGATTCCTTTTTAAATACTTTATAGATAAGGATGACTTCTCTACAAAAACGCAATGAGTCACACCTCTAGAAATAGCCTCTATTCCCAAAGCACCAGTTCCAGAAAATAGATCTAATGCAACAAGCTCTGAAAAGTCATCAAAAAAATTTGCTGATATAATCTGAAAAAGGGCTTCTCTAACCTTGTCTGTAGTTGGCCGTATTTTTAGACCTTTTGGGCAAAAAAGTCTTTTCTTTTTTAAATCTCCTCCTGTAATCCTCATTAACTCTAGGTAAAATAATAAAAATCCCCAGAAACCTCTGGGGATTTTTATTAATCATCAAAATCGCCACTTGGTCCTTTATCACTTGTAATTAATTTTGCCTTTTCCCTAATCTTCTCCTCTGTCCACTCTTCAGGATTTTCAATTCTTTGTGCCTTGGGCCCGATATCGTATGATCCTGCCTCAAGTATTGTTTCATAGGCGAGAGGTGCTGTATCTTTCGCATTAAACACATTAACCAACAGATCATAAGTAAACTCTTCAACATCTTTCTCCATACGCTGCCTTACTTCGTGAGGCTGAGCCATAATCTTGTTCTCAAATGGTAGATTTAACTTTTTGTAGTTTCCGCCTTTCCAACCCTGGCTTTTTGCATAAGACTTCATCTCTTCCCATAATTCTTCAGTTACACCTCTATCTTTTAACTTTATAAACTCACCATTTTCATCCATTACAGCATTGCCATAGTCATCTACCTTTACACCCCAAGAAATCATCTGAAGAGCTGTAGCTACATTAGCCTTAGTAGTCCTTGTCTTTTCTGCAATCTGACGCAACCTTTCAGAATTATTACCAGATGTTCCATGCTGTGCTCCTGAGACCTTATAAGGCTCTAAAGCCTTATGAATCTCAGCAGTAAGATCTACTTGAATTCCTTGATCACTCGCCTGAATGCCATGGGTTGTACCATTATTCAATGCTATCCAATCTGGAAATATATTATGAGCATTTAGGCCCTGAATCAAAAATAAAGCCTCTTCAACTGTTGAAAGTCCTTCTTTACCCTTTATCTCACCAACTTCTGTTTCAAGACCTGCCCATGTTGGCACATAAGGATAAAGCTCAATGTTTGCAAGTAGGTTTTCATCATCAGGGAGATGAGAGGCATCAATAGCAATAGAAGTAAGTCCAGCTTCAAAAAGGGTGGGGATTTCAACTTTTGCCTCTTCAATATCTTGCCTTTTCTTTATTCCATAGTGATCTGCATGAAGAGCAATAGGCACAGTAATATTAAGTTCATTGCACACTTGATCTACTCTTCTTGCCAAATTCCAATAATTTGTAGCACAATAGGCATTTCTTCCACCTTCTGATTTTGCAATCTCAATAATTATTGCAGCATTTGCTCTTTGAGCCGCCTTTAAAACACCTCTTATAATTATGTAATTTCTAGCGTTTGCTGCTATTGTCATGGCCTTGCCTTT
>CAYMRT010000277.1:0-9655 GCA_964392885.1 uncultured Desulfobacterales bacterium
TTAGAGTCTTTAGGAAAAAGCTGCATTTTAGCCGGGATTGTTCAAATAATCCTTATAGAGTTCTACCGTTTTTTTGACCATAAGTTCCTTGGTAAAAAAAGAGCTTACATGTTCTCTAGCATTATGGCCGATCTTTTGAAGTTTAGGTAGATCCATTTCTCTATATCGTCTCATAGCTTGAAAAAGCGAAGGAACATCCTTGGCCTTTACCATTTGACCGATCTCTTTTGAAAGTCTAAAGCCAGGCCTGGGCGAAAAAATGTCCTTTAAACCATCTGCATCTGAGATAATAACAGGCAAACCTGAAGCCATTGCCTCGAGTACCGAAACGCCAAGGCCTTCTCGTACAGACGGATGAACAAAACAATCGAATGCCTTTAATACCTTAGGGATATGCTTATGTGCTTTTTTGCCTACAAAAAAGACCTTTTCAAAAATTCCTAGATCTTTTGTAAGGTTTTTTAGCCTATTCTCTAAAGGCCCATCTCCTACTACAATCAGGTTGGTATTTGGGAAATGACAAGTTAACTCTTTAAAGGCTACAATCAAGCCCTCATGATTTTTGGCCTTTTTTAGCCGTGCCACTATACCAAAACAAAAATCATCCTTTGGAATATTTAAAAGACTTCTAGCCTCTTTCTTTGTAATGTTCAGATCAAACTCTTTTACATCAACTCCATTGTGGATTACCACAAGCTTTTTTTCAGGAAAAAAAGGCAGAGATTTTTTTACATAATCCTTTACTCCATAACTTATGCAAATAAGCTTTGAAATTTTGAATCCAAGACATAAAAAGGCAAGAGGCCTCTTAACGCCTCTTAATACATTGGTTGCCCTGACTGTATAAAAAAGCCTCGTTTTTTTAATACCTAGTAGAGCTAAGGCACTATGGATAAGAGGTCTATGTCTTTGTGCGTGAACTATACTAAACCTATTAGAACGAATAAATTTATTAAGGGCTTTAACGGCATTTAAATTCAGGCCTTTAAATTCACTCTTGCTAAGCCCGAGGCTATAGGCATTTATTTGTTCATTGGCCATGGAAGAGTTAGCTTCATTTCCATAAAAGTACAAAATTGTTGGTTTAAAACCACTGTTTGTCAAACCGTCTAATACAAATTTATGAACATGCTTATCTTTGGTGGGATCATCAAGTAAGTATAAAACCTTATTTCTACATTCCATGATGTTAACCTTTAAGAATATGATTAAGGCAGGTATCAATACTAGAATATTTGAAGATAAAACCTTTCTGCAAGAGGCGTTTAGGATATACAATTTTGGAACTTGTTAACACTGAGGCAGCTTCACCATACAAAATTTTAAGTAAAAATATTGGAACAGGTATAAAAGCAGGACGGTTTAACGCTTTTGCCAAGGCCTTGGTAAACTTTTTATTAGTTACAGGGTTTGGAGATACTGCATTAAACACACCAGAAAGACTATTTTTTATTAAGAAATCATAAATTCTCATCAAGTCTGCAATATCTATCCAACTTACAAACATTCTTCCATTTCCAATAGGCCCTCCAAGCCCTAACTTAAAAGGCAAAAGCATCTGGCTCAGGGCCCCTCCTTCTTTTCCAAGAACTACTCCAAGACGCAAAATGGCCGTCTTTTTTTGGCATTTCTGCGCCTCTTTTTCCCATTTTTTTGCAAGAACTCCTAAAAAATCTTTTGAAAATTCTTGGCAGGATTCGTCACATTCTTTACCGTCTGGATAAATGCCTATTGCAGAAGTAGAAATGAAGAGTTCAACATCAGATTCATTTATGGCACTTACAAATTTTCTTGTTGTATTTATCCTGCTTTCTTCTAATAGTTTTTTATAAGATGTTGACCATCTTTTTATAATAGGTGCACCGGCGAGATTTATTGCAACTTTTACACCTTCCAACTTTTTTAAGATGTCTTCAGAGGTATCCTCTCTCGATATAGCAATGTAGTCCTTAAAGCGTGCACGCAAATGAGAACCAATAAAACCGCTTGCTCCTGTAATAGCTACTTTGAAAGTATTCATTTTTTAGATCTCTTATGTTGATACTCTTTGTGCCTGAATTGCGGTTATTGCAACTGTATTTATTACATCTTCTACAAGACAGCCGCGGCTCAAATCATTAACAGGCTTTTTTAGCCCCTGAATTATTGGACCAATTGCAACTGCATTTGATGAACGCTGAACTGCTTTATATGTATTGTTCCCTGTATTTAAATCAGGAAATATAAAAACTGTAGCGTTGCCTGCAACCTTGCTTCCAGGGGCCTTCTTTCTGGCTACCTTTGGATCTATTGCAGCATCATATTGAAGAGGACCTTCTATTAAAAGATCTGGCCTCTTCTTTTGGGCTATTTCAACAGCCTTTATTACCTTTTCAACATCTTTACCCTTTCCAGAATCACCTGTTGAATAAGAGAGCATGGCAACTCTTGGCTCGATCTCAAAGGCCTTGGCTGTATCAGCAGAACTTATGGCAATAGCAGCAAGCTCTTCAGAGTTTGGATCTGGATTTACTGCACAGTCACCAAAAACAAGGACCTTGTCAGGCAGACACATAAAAAAGACACTTGAAGCTATCTTTATACCTTGCCTAGTTTTTATAATCTGAAAAGCTGGCCTCAAAACATCTTGGGTAGCATGTTGTGCGCCAGAAACCATGCCGTCACAAAGTCCTTTGTAAACCATCATTACTCCAAAGTAGTTTACATCAAGCATTGCATCTCTGGAAGCATCTCTGGTTATTCCTTTATGTCTGCGTAGTTTATAAAACTCCTCTATAAAATCATTTAAAAGTTCAGAACTAGTATGGTCACAAATTTCTATCCCTTGAAGATCCAACCCTAAAACAGCAGCCTTTTCAAAAATCTCTTCTTTTTTACCAAGAATAATAATATCTACTACATTACGTGTTTTAAGTACTTCCGCTGCCCGTAGGATTCGTTCGTCTGTCCCCTCTGGCAGCACAATCTTCTTTTTCTGCCGTTTAGCCCATTCAAAGAGCCTGTATTCAAACATAAGTGGAGTTATTTTATCAGAAGGGCTTATGGTAAGACGCTTTCTTAACTCTTCTAAGTTAACTCTTGCCTCAAATGCACCAAGGGCTATTGCAACCTTGCGAGAATATTTTGACATTATCTTAGGCTTAATCCTGCTTGCATTCATTGCTGCACTAAAAGTATCGGTATTAACAGAAAGTATAGGTATTGATTTTCCACCAAGGCCTTCTATTAATCTTTTAACTCTTTCACCTGGGCTAAGGCCCCCTGTTAAAAGTATTCCTGAAATGTTGGGAAATGCTTTAGAATAAAGCGAGGCAAGAGTTCCAATTATTATATCCTCTCTATCTCCAGGAGTAATGACCAAATCACCATTTTCAAGATAAGACAAATAATTATCAAGGGTCATGGCGGCAACCTTAAACTGGGTAGCAATTCGTTCAAGACCATTTTTATTGCCATACAGAAGCCGACACTCCAATTCCTCCATTATTTCTCCAATAGTTGGAGAGGAAAGTTCTCTTATCTCTGGAATAATGTAAACTGGTGCATTTTGCGTCTTGTCATTGTTTACTAACTTTGTCAAATTTTCTACGATATCTGATCTTACTAAATTTACAATGGTGGCAAGATGAAAACAGCCTGCCTCCGCAACAGCATCAGAGGTAATTTTCACCTCTTCCAAAATTTCTTTTGAATCTTGCCCTTTACCGTTTATTACTCCTATAAAACTTGCGCCTAAATTTCTTGATATTTCAAGATTCGCATCAATATCAAATCCTGCACTCAAACCAGAAGACTCGAAACCCTCAACAATCAGGAAATCAAATTGCTTTTTTATTTCGTGATATCTTTCTATAATTTTCTGCAATATTTCTTTAAACTTGCCCTTTGCTCCTAGTTCTTGCACCTCATCTACAGTAAAGCAATGTGCCTTATCAAAACTAAGCCTGATGTTATATCTACTGAGTATTAAAGCAAGGTCATTGTCCATAGGATTCCTTGACTTTATAATCGGCCTAAAAAATCCAATTTTATCTATAACCCTTGATGCCAGCTCCATCATTCCCAAAGTAGTCAAGAGCTTTCCGCTTTGCGGTTCAAGGGAAGCTATGTAAATAGCCCGTTTTGTATTTGTCATAATTTGATGTGCCCCTTATAATTTTGTCTTTAGCTCTATGCTACTCTGCTTATTCTATAGAAAAAAGAATAAATTTATGCTAAAAAGTTTTTAACTTTAATATAGAGGCCTTTTTATGTATGCTTTTCAACTAATAGCTGAAAAAAGGATACAAGAAGCAATAAGGCAAGGGCAGTTTGACAATCTGCCAGGGAAGGGGAAACCCCTTGAATTTGAAGATGATTCAATGGTTCCTGAAGATTTAAGGATGGCTTATAAGATATTAAAGAATGCTGGTTTTATACCCCCTGAACTTCAAACTGAAAAAGAAATAAAAAAGGCTGTTGATCTTCTTGACAGCTTAGAAGATGAACAACTTCGGTACAAACAAGTGACTAAACTCAATGTACTTATTACTAAAATGAATATGATGAGAAAAAGACCTATAAATCTTGAGGTAAATCAGGTTTATTATAGGAAAATCGTTGAAAGAGTAAAAGTCAGGAGAAAATAACAATAACTTAGCAGATTGTTGTTTTTTGGTTGTTTATTGATAATAGTAAAACACAGGTCTTAGCTCTGGAAAAGATTTTACATTTTTGACGAAAAACCTTCTTATTTCAAAGCAAAGACTACATTTTGACCCATATTTTTTATTATTGCTAGGTTTATAGCCGTAATTTTTAGCAAATTCAAAAAGCCCTTTTATACCCTCTGCAAAAAGAATAGATAAGATCGGATATTTCTTAGATGATATGTCATTAAAAAGATCGTCTTTTTTTAAAGACAAGCCTGCACAAAGCCCTGGAATAAAGTTACCATATAAATCAAAATGAAAATGGGTTGTATCTGACAGCTCTTTACAGCCTGATGAATAGGTTTCTAAGAGTTCATTCAATGACATATTACCATGAAAAAAATAGTTAAGAGCTCTACCTCCAGGATGAATCCAATATCGTTGAGGGATATTTTTGATATATCCTTCTCCAAAAATCTCTTTTAGTTCTGAAAAAGAATAAGTTTTATCAGGATCTAACCTTGAAAATTCATATAAAAAATCAGAAGTCCATGGAAATATTTTCATTCCTGTCTTTTTACATGCATTAATCACCCCATATACCTTTCTAAGGGGAATAAATTCAAGATGGAATGGACTTATTGAGACAAGAAGGGTGGTTATACCAAGCGATAAAAGTCTATCTAGCATATTACATGCCTGATGTTCATTTACATACCAAGATGAATTGGTTTCAATATACTCAATATGTATTCCAATTTCATGTGATGCCATTGCTACATCTAATAGGCCCTTTCTGTTTAAAAATGGCTCGCCTCCTCCAATGTGAAGAGAATAGCAGTTATTCCTCTTACAAAAATTAAACAGTTCTAGGGCTGTATCTCTTGAAATATAATTTTTAGGCCACTTAGGGCTACAATTATAAAGACAATGACGGCATGTTGATGTGCAATAATAGTTTGTTATAAGGCCACCAGAAATTAAGCTTGTAATTCTAAGGGCCTGCATGGAACTATTTTATTTTTAGCGGATTTTAGGATCTAGTTGCTCAAGATCTAGGCTGCCTTTTTCATTAAAGGGTAAGTTTAGTCTTTCTCCAGCTCCAAAGCTACCTGATAAATACCCCTTCATTTCAAAATGGATCTTGGGTTGGCTTGCTAAACTTGAAAGAAGCTGAAGCACATTAAAAAGCGAACCAGATAATGTAACAGCGATCTCTTTTTTAGCATGGCCTGGAATAGTTACATCTAACTGTTCTGCACCATCCATGAACTTGAGATTATTTAATAAAATTTCATACTCGATGTAATCTATGTCAATGTTATCTAGGTTTGGATTATAAACACTAATTGTTGCACCATAATTTATATGAGATAGAGAAACATCTTTAACAGTAAGGTTTGAAAGTTGTACCTTTGGATTTACAATAGGTCTTTTAGGCGTACATGAAAAAGTAAGAGCCAAAAAGGCAAGAAGAAAAATTGAAGTAACCCTTCTTGCCTTTATTTTTGATAAAACTTGAGGCATTTGGCCTTTTCTTTTAAGAAGCGGTCTCCTTTAAAAGGGCACTTACTTTCTTGGATAGACGTGCTACCTTTCTGGAGGCAGTTCTTCTATGAAGAGTTCCTTTTTTATGGCCAATTTTGTCAATATAGCTTTGTGCCTTTCTCAAGCACTCAAGGGCCTTCTCAGGCTGCTTTTCTTCGATGGCAGCAATAACAGCCTTTGTAAGATTCTTTATTCTGGTTTTGCGCATCTTATTTCTAAGCCTGCGCTTTAAATTTTGACGAGCTCTTTTTTCAGCTGATTTGTGATTTGCCATTTATCCTCCAATGTTATAAAAATTGTTTTTTTAATCGGCGCATTTTTATAATAATTCATTTTTAGGATGTCAACTTATTATCTAAGATCGTGACATTGATTTTGGAAACTTTTCATCATTATGCTCTGCTTTTAGGTTAACATCTTTGGCTATTTTATCTAGACGTTCATGACCAAGGCCATTTAGAGAAAAAATTTTACTAATAGTATAAAGGGCCTCTGATCTATTTTGTTCATCGGTCTTTTTGAGAAATAAAATTGGATCATGGAGTAGCTTGCCTACCAAAGATTGTGTAAGCTTTTCAATGGCCCTTTTATCCTTTTCGCTTAAGTGTTTCAAGTTTTTAAATGTACGGGAAAGCTCTCTTTTCCTGATATGTTCAGCCTTTTCCTGAAGACCTCTTATTACTGGTACGATATCCAATGATGAAAGCCATGAGTCAAACTTTATTATTTCTGCTTCGATTATTCTTTCTGCCTTTATTGCTTCTTTCTGCCTTTCAGCTTTGTTTTCTTCTACAACTTCTTTTAACTCGTCTATGTCAAATAAATATACATTTTCTATATCATTCACCTTTGGATCAATATCTCTAGGTACAGCTATATCTATGAAAAAAAGAAGCCTATGACGCCTTGGCCTCATTATATTTTGAATTTGTTCCTTTCTAATTATGAATCCTGGAGCTCCAGTAGAACTTATGACAATATCCACCTCAATAAGTGCATCATCAAGTTCTTTTAAAGATATAGCCTTTCCATCTAAGGCCCTTGCTAGTTCCACAGCCCTTTCGAGTGTCCTGTTGGCGACCATAAGTTGGGAAATCCCATTTGTTTTAAGGTGTTGTGCAGCAAGCTCTGCCATCTCTCCTGCCCCAATGAGCATTGCACTTTTACCTGTAAGGTCACCAAATATCTTTTTAGCCAACTCAACTGCAGCATAACTTATAGAAACCGCTTGACTGGCTATTTTCGTCTCGGTGCGAATACGTTTTGCAACTGAAAAGGCCTTTGGCATTAATTTATTGAGAATCTGGCCACAACAACCGCTCTCTAAGGCATTTCTATAGGCATCTTTTAATTGTCCAAGGATTTGAGGTTCTCCAACAACCATGGAATCAAGGCTAGAGGCAACTCTAAAAATATGTCTTATAGCCTTAAGACCTACATATTCATAGATGCACTTCTTAAAGGTCTCGGGATCTACACCTGAACAATTAATCCATGTATCACTTATTTCTGCTTTTGCATTGTCCAAGCCTTTACTAGTACTCACTATAACTTCCACTCTATTACAGGTGGATAAAAATACAACCTCATCGCAAGAAGGAAGGGAATGGAAAATCTTAAGGGCTGGTGGGTCAGATTGATTTAGGGCAAGCTTCTCCCTTACCTCTACTGGTGCCGTTTTATGATTTACACCTATTAGAAATATTTCCTTTGATGTGGCATTATGTGGCATAGGAGTGAGCCCCTGGTAAAAGATAAGTAACCCCTAAGAAAGTGAAAAGAAGGGCTAGAAAACCAATAATTGTCATGTAAGCACTTCTTTTACCTCTCCAACCTACTGTAAGCCTTTGGTGTAAAAGAGCTGCATATAAAAACCAGGTAATAAGAGACCAAGTTTCTTTGGGATCCCAGCTCCAGTAAGCTCCCCAAGCTTTCTCTGCCCAGATTGAGCCTGTAATTATACCAAGCGTTAGGAGAGGAAAGCCAATTTTTAGACACTTTTCAGACATTTTATCTAATGTTTGAAGTGATGGAAGTCTTTTAAAAATTGCTCCCAAGCGTTTTTGTTTTATCTGCCTTTCTTGGATTAAATACATTATAGATATACAAAAAGACATGGTTAAAAGGGCGTACGCAATAAGGCTAATTGATGCATGAATTGGCAGCCAATAGCTTCTCAGTGCCGGTGGAAGAGGTAATATCGCCTTTGGATGAATTAAAGACATTATAAGAAATATTGTAACTATTGGCGTAACAAAGGCTCCTAATGCCTTTAGCTTGTGACCAACTTGAAAAAGCAAAAAAGCTAAAGCCAGGGCCCAAGCAAGGAATGAGAAGACCTCATGAAAACTTACAAGTGGAGGATGAGCTGAATATACCCACCTAAGAATTATCCCTACTGTATGAACAAAAAGTCCAGCGCTGAGAATATATGTCGAGATCCTCTCAACATCCTTTCGCATGGTTACAAGATTTACCACAAAACCGGCTGTTGCAGCTACATATATAAAAAGTGCTATCTGTAATAAAAAAAATTCCATCTATCTTAAAAGCTTATCTAACCCTTTGAGTTTGTCCTCACAAATCTCTTGGGCCCATTTTTTAATCTTAGCCCACCTTTTTTCCTTTATCCAATCGAGACATTCTAGATTCAGAATTTTTTCTAATTTCTCCTTCCTTACATCTTCAGGGAATTTTTCAATTATTATTTTTCTTAAGTATCCAATTATGTCAACAAAGCCTTCCCATTCCTGACCAAACTCAATTTCAAGCCTTTTTCTTAACTTTTTGGCTAAACCAGGGCTTTGGCCTCCTGTAGAAATGGCTATACAAAGATCACCTCTTCTCACCATTGAAGGCACAATAAAACTACATACTTCTGGTTTATCAACTACATTACAAAAGATATGTCTGTCTTCTGCTTCATTAAATATAGCCTGCTGCACTTCCGGTTTATCTGTTGCAGCAATTACAAGCCATGAGTTTTTTAAATCACCATTTGAATATCTTCTTTCAAAAAGTTCTATCAAACCTTTTTGAGCCATTTCTTTAATCTCATCTAAAGCCTCTTGCGTTATTACGACAATTTGTGCTCCTGTTGGTAAAAGTAGCTCTATCTTTCTTTTTGCTACAATTCCACCACCGACAACAACAACTCTTTTACCTTCTAGATTACAAAAGATAGGAAAATAATTGTTAACTCTATTTTTATTATTCATGGCTCGATAATATCAGGAGAAGAAACAAGGAGCAACTCTTCTAAAAATCTAAAGCAGGTTATCTGACAAGCAACAAAAAACCACTTAACACTCTAAAATAAATACAAATTTATTAAAATTCTCTTCTTTAACACACATATCTATAATTAAAAATTTTATTGGATAAATTTTACATTACTTAGCCATGTGTTTAGTACCTCTTTTTCTCGCATCCATGATAGCCTTTAAGAAGGGATTATTCCTTGAATGCTCCTCCAT
>CAYMRT010000278.1:0-7751 GCA_964392885.1 uncultured Desulfobacterales bacterium
TTATTTAATATTTTCCCGTCATTATTTATTGTAATGGCAATAACAGCTTCAATTTGTTTATTTTTTAAGAGATATTCAGGAAAGTGCCAATTTTTCCTAACTTTCATCCAAATCAAGCCGGCATATTGTCTTAATGCGTTATTTACATGTCCGTTATTGCCGTTTTTGCCTTGAGCAAAAGAGGAACTAGAGGCCTTCTTTTTTAATTCTTTTTGTAAGGCTGCAAGCCTTTTTTGTAAATATTCCTCCTCTTGCTTTTCTTTTACCTTTTGTTCAATCTCATGAAGCTTCTTTTTAAGTTTTACCTCTTCTGTATTTTTATTGTTTTTTTTCAACTTCTTAGTTATACTAATTTTTCTCTTTTTTTTAGAAGGATTAAGTGATACCTTTTTAGTGGCTATATTCTTTTTAGATATCTTTTTAGTAACTTTCTTTTTATCTTGAGCTTTTTTTATTGACTGTTTCTTACTCTGAGCTTTTTGTTTTTTTATATGTGTGTTTTTAATCTGTTTGTTAGACACTGTTTTAGTTTTAGAGATCGCTTGTTTTGATAATTTTGGCTCAAACAGTTTTACATTGTATGGAATATTTATAGCTTTTGGGTGATTTATAATTGGATATCCTATTAAAACAATGGCTATCAAAGCTAAGTGAAAGAGAGTTGATAAAATTAAAGGCCCTTTGATAGATGCTTTTTTAGCCCTTTTCATTTTTGCTTTTCTTAAGGTTAACTTTAGTAGGAGCTGGTACAGATTCAGGAACAGTTACAAGTCCTAAATTTTCTATGCCTAAATTTTTTATTAATGCCATTATTTTGACTACTTTTCCATATGACACATCTTTATCTGCACGTAAAAGTATCTGCATTGATAAGTTGCCATTTCTTTTCATTTTCGATAAGTGTTTCTTAAGCGTTGCTTCATCAATTGGTAATCCATCTAAAAAGAGTTGTTCATCTTGAGTAATCGTTAGCTCAATGTGATTTTTCTTTTGCGGAAGAGACTTCGCTGTTGTTTTAGGAAGTTTTACAGCCACACCTTTTGTCATCATTGGAGCGGTTACCATAAAAATAATAAGCAGTACCAGCATTACATCAACTAAAGGAGTTACATTTATTTCAGAAAGGAGTTTTTTGGAGCCATTAGATGTCATGCCCATGTTTATCTCCGTTTTTAAGGATTAATTAGGATCTACTCTAATACCAGATTCTCTTCTAAGTAGTTCTCTTTCTACCATATTTAAAAAATCAGTGCCAAATGAGTTAAGATCTTGCTCAATTTCGTTGGTGGTACTCATAAATAGGTTGTAGGCAATAACTGCTGGAATGGCAGCGGCAAGTCCTACAGCAGTTGCAATTAGTGCTTCAGAAATTCCTGGTGCTACTGTTGCAAGACTTGCACTTCCTTTTAAGCCAATATTATGAAAGCTCTTCATTATACCCCATACGGTGCCAAATAAGCCTATAAAAGGTGCAGCATTTCCTGTAGTGGCCAAAAGAGGAAGTGCTGTTTCGAGGTCTTGTATCTCTTGTTTGATTCCTTTTGAGATACTCCTAGTTAACACGTCTAACCAGGCAGATCTGTTTAGTCTTGCACCTTCAAATTTGACATCTTGCTGTAGTCTAAGATAATCGTCATAGGCAGTAAGAAAAACTTGAGCCATTGGACATGACTTCATACGTCGTGCTCTACTTTCAGCCTGTGCAAGACTTTGAATTTCAGAAAATAGCATGTCAAATTCAACATTTTCCTTTTTAACTTTTTTAAAAATCCTGGCTTTTAAGATAATGATTGCCCAACAAAGAATAGACATTAAAACTAGTATCAAAAGCACAAATTGAACTATAGGGCCAGAAGAAAGGATTACATTTATTATTTCATATGATTGCTCCATACTATCTCCTCTGTTTATCCTCCTTTATTATTGAATTAAGGATGCAAAAAGATTTTATCCAAGCTTATTTTAGGTAAGAGATTTTTCTCTTGAGCTATTTTAAATAGTTTTTTTATGGCAGTTTGACCTTCTTCTCCAAGAGACTTGCTAAAGTTGTTTACATAAAGATCTATATGTTTTTTTAAAACTAAAGGGTCCATTTCTTGAGCATATCTTTTTATAAAAGTAAAAGCTTCATCTTGATTGTTTTCAGCATATTCAATGCTTTCTTTTATTGCACTTTGAATAAGAAAAAGCATATCGCCGGGAAGATCCTTTTTTGCCACAATACCTCCAAGTGGGATGGGCATCCCAGTTTTTTCTTCCCACCACTTGCCAAGGTCTAATGCCATATTTAGGCCAAGATTTTGGTATGTAAAACGTGTCTCGTGAATACAACAGCCGGCAAAGACTTCGCCTCTTAAGATGGAAAATGGAATTTCATTAAAAATTATTTCCTTTAAGTTTTTTGCCTTGGAAAGGCACATTTGGAGTAATAGTGTGGCCGTTGTGTATTTCCCTGGAATTCCAATTTTTTTATCTGCTAGCTCTTCAATATTTTTAACAGGTTCTTTTGTTAATAGTATAGGTCCACATCCTCTTCCAAGGGCAGCTCCAGAATCTAATATTATATAGTTGTGCAATACACGGCCTGCAAGTGCAAACGAGACTTTGCTAATGTCCAATGCTTCTTTTAATACAAGTTCATTTAGTTTTTCCACATCTGCAATTACAGGACGGATCTTAAAGGGGAGCCTTTTTTTGTTTAGGATATGGAAAAATATAAAGGTATCGTTTGGACAAGGTGATATGCCAAGAGTGATTTCATCCATTTTGCAAGTTGGTTAAAAGCAACTCTACTCCTTCTGTTAATCTTTTTAAGGCCTTATCCACCTGCCACAAGGCCTTGTTGTTTTCCCCTGCAATATTACTGATTGATCTAAGTTCAATCAATCCTACTTTAAATTTTTTGCATACATAGGCGATAGAGGCTCCTTCCATATTTTCTACCACCACGTTATATGTTTTTTGAATAAGTCGCGCTCTTTTTATATCTCCGCTTGAGCATGAAACTGTAGCCATATTTACTGGCAAAAAATATTTTAGTGATCTTGAAAGATATGTGTTTAAACTTTTTTCCAAATGAAAAACCCTCTCAATGTTTAATTGAGGAATACTTATAGATTCTATTTCATTTGTTGAACACCTTGCAAAATCGGCTAAGATTTCAGTTTTTGCTAGAAAGAGCTTATCAAAGTCTTTTTCAAATTTGTCGTATAATCCACCTATGCCTGCAAGGATTATTACTTTATAAGGTTGAGATGATAAGAGTTTTGTCAAAAAGAAGCATGAAAAGACTTGACCAACACCACATATGTAATATGGAATTTGTAGTTTTTTTAAAATAGGGCGCAATGGCTTAAGCTCAATTTCTGTAGGGCAGATAAAAGCTATATCTTTTAGCATTGAAAATTCTTTTTTAAATAGTCTTTAATAAATATTTCAAGTTTCCAAGATAAAAACAGTTCTTTCCCATATTGGGCTTTTAGTAATTGAATGTCCTTTGCGTCCAGCATCTTGTAAATATGATCACAAAGATAATTTACACAAAAGTGGTATCTTGCTTTAAGAGTACATCCTTCTTTCCCTAAAAAAATGCAACTATTTTCGTAATAGCTTTTTGTCTGGAGTTTTATGCCCATAAATAGATTTAGAGATAAAAGAATTGGATCATACCAAGAGGCTATCTTTTCTCCACAGCACCCCCCACCTGGAATTTTTGTGGCACAATACGAACAAAGTTCTGGAAGCTTCAAATCTGCCATTAAACTAGAACTGTTTTGGATTTCCTTCTTATATTTTTTTAGATTTTGAATAAAAAAGTTGTGTTTGCTAAGGTGGGGGGATAACTGTTGAAAAAGCATTTGTGCTTTACTGATTAAAGATAAAACTGGATCTTTATCCTGCATTAATCTTATCTGACTTTTGTTTGCCAAGTATAAACATACCGTGTTCTTTAAATATTGAGGCACTAAATGGCTTTTGTAATATTTTCCCCTATCTTGTCTTTGTTGACTAAGATATTAGTGTTTGGTTTGATTTGTTTTGAGTCTTTTTCATGGACAGGAAAAAACATCCTTATGCATGTGCCCTTGCCTGCTGCACTTTTTAAAGAAATAAGACCACCATGTCCTCTTACAATACCCAGTGTAGCAGAAAGCCCCAAGCCTCTTCCTTGAAACTTGGTTGTATAAAAAGGTTCAAATACCTTATGAATATCTCTTTCTGAAATACCTGGCCCGTCATCTACTATTTCTATAAAAGAATATACTCCAGGTTTTGGCCTTTCAATAATAAAAATATCGTCTGGCGATTTTTCTTCAAGACTAGTATAGCCAGTTTTTATAATAATATTGCCATACTCTTCTCCAATGGCCTCAATAGAATTTTGGATTACATCGGTAATTGCTTGAGTTATCTGGGTGCTGTCTATATCTATTGGTAAAGAGGCTGTAAGATCGTATGTGACATTAATATTGGAAGGTACTGTTGTAGAAATATAAGGTTTTATCTCTTCAATCAGACTAGTAAGGTTTTTTGTTTCTAAAGAGATATTACTTGCACCAGAAAATGCTAATATTTGTTGAGTAAGAGCAGCAGCTCTTAAAGCTGACTTTTCTACCTGATCAATTAGTCTTAATACATCTTCTTTAGAGGCAGCCTTCATTTTTATTAGCTCGGTAAAACCCAATATCCCCATTAATATGTTATTATAATCATGTGCTATTCCGCCAGCCATTATACCTAGACTTTCGAATAATTTTGCTTTTTCAAGCCTCTTTTGAAGTTGTAGTTTTTCTGCTTCAGATTTTTTCCTATCGGTGATGTCTCTAAAAATTCCGCGTGTACTTATTGGTTTTCCATTTTCAAAACGACAGTTACAACTGCCTTCCACATAAATTAATCGGCCATCTTTTGCTTTAAATGTTGTTTCAACATTTTCAAGAGAGCGTCCTTTAAGGACCTGCGAAAAGAGAGCACTGCAACTATCTTTGCAGGTGTCAGCAATTATATCAAAAAATTTTAGCCTTGATATTTCTTCGTCTGAATAACCTAATGTTTTTTTCCATGTTTTATTTACATAAATAAATGAGCCATCAGGGGCTACACTTTGCACTAGGTCATTAGCATGTTCTATGATATCTATAAGATCACTATGGGTAATTTTGGAGTTATTGCTTAATTTATTCATAATATTTAATATTGTAATAATTTTTTATATAAAATAACAATTTAATTATAAATTATAAAATTCACAAATGGTTTGTACAAGAGTTAGATTAAAGCTCAATAATATTTATTTCCATATCTTCTTGTTGGATGTCACATAAAGCCACTGTAGGTTTTTGTCCCCATTTTGGAAAGGTGGCACTGCCTGGATTTACATAAAATATTCCATTTATCTTTTTAATTTCTGGTAGATGGGTATGTCCATAGATTATGCAATTAACACCTGCAGCCTCGGGATCGATGTCTAATCTGAAGGGTTCGTGCATAAGAAAGAAATAAAAGTTATTTATTTCAATCAGATCTGTCTTTGGAAACATCTTTGCAATTTCTCCAAAATCCATGTTCCCAGAGACTGCGTAAACAGGGGCAATCTCTTTTAAGGCGTTTATAACAGAGATGCTGCCAATATCTCCTGCGTGAAAGATAGCATTAACTCCACAGAATATGTCTTTGCATTTATTGTGTAGCTTACCGTGTGTGTCTGATATGATACCTATTTTCATTTTTTATTATATAATCAAATATTTTTTATGTTCTTGTTATTGACAATAAAGAGTGAAAGTGGTTAGATTCTTCGCCGTTTTAGGATTTAATTTAAGTTACTCTAAAATTTAGCGGTTGCCAAATAAAAAGGCATCGTTTTAACTGATGGCTTAAGTCAAGGCGTTACTGCGTATATAGGAGGCTGCCTATGACTACTTTAACTCCAGTAATAACAAAGGAATTTCGTGAGTCAAAGCAAAAGGCGAATATGTTGAACCCGTCTTTTGCTACTGGTCTTAGCACCCATCTTCTTGTTGAGATGTGGCAAGCTCCGTTTTCTTCTTTGGCAAATGCTCAAGTAATAGGTAATATTTTAGAACAGGCGGCCTCGGATTGTAATAATTTTGAAGGTACTTCAGATTTAAAGGTGAACACCTATCAGTTTGATCCATATGGTGTATCTGCTACAGTATCAAACTCAATGCTTCATGTCTTGATCCATACTTGGCCAGAAAGAGAGTATGCAGCCCTTGATATATTTGCCAGAGAACAAAGTCAAGCCCATAGGATTCTCGAAAATTTAAAGACAATATTAAATCCTGGCCATGTAGAGGTTATTGAGATAGTTAGAGGACAATTACTAAATATGGAGGACACTTGACTGGCTACTTATGGTCTGAGCGTATCGGACCAGGTTTTACCCACGGCTATGAGATTGAGCCCCTATTTGAGAAGCGTACGCCTTTTCAACGCCTGTTAATTTTTGATAACAAGCAGTGGGGCAGGGGGCTTATTCTTGATGGGATAGTGCAAACTACCCTAGGGGATGAGTTTATCTACCATGAGATGATGGCCCATGTCCCAATACAGATGCGCAGTACCCCTGTTAAAAGTATTTTAATAATAGGCGGAGGTGACGGAGGAGTACTGCGGGAAGTCCTTAAATACGATACCCTTGAGCGTGTGGTTCAAGTAGAGCTTGATGAAGATGTAATTGTAGCTTGTAGAAAATATTTGCCAGAGATTTGTGGGGATTGGAATGATCCTAGGGTTGATTTAAAAATTGGAGATGGCGCTAAATATGTTAAAGAAGCAAGAAAAAATGGCGAAAAATTTGATGTTATAATATTAGATTCAACAGATCCAATTGGGCCAGCAATAGTGCTTTTTGAAAGGCCATTTCATGAAGATCTTGCTGCTATTTTAGATGACAAAGGCGTGGTAGTGAGGCAGTCAGGCCTTCCTGTAACTATGCCCAAGGTTATGCCTTTTATAAGAAAGAGATTCTTAGATGTATTTCAAAATGTGCAAGTGTATTTGGCTCCAATGCCTACTTATGGTGGAGAGATTGCATTTGTAGCCGGAAGCCATGACGTCAACCTAAATATGAAAGAACCTAAAAATAGTTTTAAGGGAAGATATTACTGCCCTGAAATTCATAGGGCTTCTTTTAGCCTTCCAATTTGGTGGAGAGATTTGATAAACGAATACCAGGATGATGGCCAGGTTCCAATTGAAACACCATCTTACTGGTAATGATTCTAATTCCCCTGCCATAGCCTTTTTAACGGATTTTGGTTATAACGATCCATATGTTGGAATTTGTAAAGGTGTAGTTTTAAGAATAAATCCACATGCAAAAGTAATTGATTTAACCCACGGGGTCTCTCCACAAAATTTGCTTCAGGCTAGCCTTTATATAAAGGCTAGTTTAAAGTATTTTCCTAAGGGTACCATATTTTTAACTGTTATTGATCCTGGCGTTGGCACTACAAGGAGTCCACTTATTGTAAAGACACAAGACTACTTCTTTGTTGGGCCTGATAACGGCGTATTTACACAAGTCTATAAGCAGTATCCTGATTTTGTTCCATTTGAGATTGATTGGGAGATGTTAAAAAATACCCTTAATTTTTTCGATATACAAAAACAGGTGTTAAGTAACACATTTCATGCAAGAGATATTTTTGCACCAGTATCAGCCTTATTGTCTTTAAATATCCCAATAGAGAAAATAGCTGTTAAAAGAGGGGATGTAAAATTTT
>CAYMRT010000279.1:0-1537 GCA_964392885.1 uncultured Desulfobacterales bacterium
TGAGTCTTCATGGTATTTTGCAAGATATGTATGTGCAGATGATGATACTAAAGGACTTGATAAAGAAAGGGTTGATAAGTGGCTCCCTGTTGATCAGTATATTGGAGGCATAGAACACGCCATTCTACACCTTTTATATTCTCGTTTTTTTACAAAGGCTTTAAGAGATCTAGGATATCTTTCTGTTGATGAGCCTTTTGAACGCCTTTTGACTCAGGGTATGGTATTAAAAGAAGGTGCCAAGATGTCCAAGTCAAAGGGCAATGTAGTTGATCCTGATGAAATGATAAGACGTTTTGGTGCAGATACTGTAAGGCTTTTTATCCTTTTTGCAGCACCACCTGAAAGAGATCTTGAATGGAGTGATAGAGGGGTAGAGGGAGCTCACAGGTTTATACAAAGAATATGGAGGTTAGTTACTGAAAATTTAGATCAGTTAAAAAAGGTTGATATCAAGAATGTAGATCTTTCTCAGGTTTGTAAGGATAACCCAAGGTTAAAATCTTTAAGAACTAAAACTCATCAGACTATAAAGAAGGTTAGCGATGATATTGAAGAGAGATATCATTTCAATACTGCAATAAGTGCAATTATGGAGCTTGTAAATGAAATTTCTTCTGTTTTACAATCAGAGGACTTGCCAAAAGATGACGCCTTTTGGCAGATTTTAAGAGAGGCTGTAGAAGCCACACTTTTGTTGCTATCTCCAATAATTCCTCATGTAACTTCTGAGCTTTGGCAGATGCTTGGCCATAAAAATCTTATTGCCAAAGAGAGTTGGCCAGAGGCTGATTTAGAGGCTGCAAAACAGGATGAAGTTACTATAGTTGTTCAAATAAATGGAAAAGTACGGGCAAAAATTAATATTGCATCAGGAGCAACCCAGGAAGATGTTTTAGGTCTTGCACAAAAAGAAGCTAATGTGCAAAGATATATTCAAGGAAAAAACATAAAAAAGGTAATTTATATAAAGGATAAGATCTTAAACATTGTGGTATAATAAAAAAATAAAAAATAAGATACAGGCATTAATTTTTACTGTACTGATTGGCCTATCTTTTAACTCGTGTGGTTATCACAGGCAAGAGACTGAGTTTTGCCTCCCCTCGTGGATAAAGAATATTTATATAGCACCTTGGAAAAATAACAGTACAGAGTTAAAGCTTGGTCAGTGGATAACAGATGAGTTAAGACAGGAGTTTTTAAGAGATTCAGGTATTATTCTTTCTCCTAAAGAAGAGGCAGATGTTATACTTTATGGAACTGTACTTAATGCCTATACTACAGGCCTTTCATATGTTCGTTATGATCAGGCGGTTGAACGAAGAATATCTGTGGAGTGCAAGGTTCGATTAGTAGATGCCAAGACAGGAAAAGAAATATGGGAGATCCCTCCAATATATAGAGAAGAGGGATTTTATGTTGGAAAAGATATAATGGCTACAGAAGATTTAAAGAATCTTGCTCTAAGAAAGATCAGTCAAGACATCGCTCAAATAATTCATCATAAGGTGACCGAAAGACATTAGATAAGATA
>CAYMRT010000280.1:0-25934 GCA_964392885.1 uncultured Desulfobacterales bacterium
GGGCTCATTATTGGTGCCGTAATGAAAGGAAAAGACCTTATTAAATCTGCCCAAATAAAAAATGCCTACGAAACTTTTTTTGCTGCTCATTATAAAATAATAGGCTCCTATTATGATAGAACGGGCAGAATACTTGGAGACGGAGCAATAAATGGAGGCAGTGAAAATCCTGATGGAACAATGGACAACGTATATCTTTATAATGCTGCTAATAGAAGCAAAATTATTGAGGCACTAAGGGCAGCAGGAATAGATATTTGCTCATTAGTAAAAAGTAACTTAACATCTAACGAATGTGGAAGAAATAGCATAAATATTGGACAACTATCCCTTAATGGAGCATATGCGCAATCTATAGCATGGATTGGTTATTACTATGGAACTTTCAATGGTGTAACCAAAAATTATTTAAGAATACAAAACATGCCTACAGATTTTGCAATTGCCTTAGATAAAATAATTGATGGTGTTGCAAACTGTAATGCTGGTAGTTTTGTTGCAATTGATAATTGTCAAACTGATGGGCAGTGGCCACCTCCAGCTAAAACTAGAACAATGAATGCTGCATGGATAATCGAATTCTAATTTAAAAATTTCCTTTCACTGTGGGGGATCCTTCTCCCCCTTTTTAAATTTATTAGGATAAAATAAATAAAAATGACTGGTAATAAAAAGCCCTTAGGTGCGCTTTTAAAAGAAGAAGGCCTTATAACTGAAGAGCAATTGCAGTTTGCATTAACTGAACAGAAGGCCACAGGAGAGCGCCTGGGGGAATGTTTAAAACGCTTAGGAATAATAACCGATTCAGAATTAGCCCAGGTTTTAGCAAAACAAACAGATCTTCCATATATTGATCTAAAGTCTTTTACCCCTGTTGCCGAAGTATTAAAGTTTCTCCCTGCACACCTTGCTAGCTCCCACAGTATTCTTCCCTTAAGACTTACAGATAAAGAGATCGAGGTGGCAGTAGCAGACCCTTACGATTTAGAGTTACCTCAAATCATAATAAGAGCTACAGGAAGACAACCTAGACTTTATGTTGCATCAGAAAATGAAATCAAAAAACTGGTGGAAAGATACTACTATCTTATTGAACACCCTATTGACGAAGAGATATCAAATATTATAGCCCTAATGGGTCAAAAACCAAATATTGAAACAGATATAACCAGATTAACTGAACTTATTTTGACTTCGGCTGTAATACACAGGGCTACTGATATTCATATAACTCCTAGCGATAAGACCTGTAGAATTTTCTTCAGAATAGATGGCATCTCAGAGCCTAGATATATCTTTCCAGGAAGCATTCACTCTAAAATTGTCACTCATCTCAAGGTCCAAGCTCGAATGGATATCTCTGAACAGAGACGTCCGCAAGATGGAAGAATGAGCTTTGAATTTCTAAGCGATAGTTTTGATGTAAGGGTCTCAACAGTAAAGAGCAATTTTGGTGAAAACATGGTGTTAAGACTCCTTCCTTCAAGGGGAGAATCTTTATTAAATTTAGAACAACTTGGGTTTGATGAAGAACAGTTTGAAAAAATAGAGGCCCTTTTTGCAAAGCCACATGGCATAGTTTTAGTTACAGGTCCTACAGGAAGCGGTAAAACTACAACATTATATGCAGCGCTTAGAAGACAAAATGCCATAGAAAAAAATATCGTTACTGTAGAAGATCCTATTGAATATCAGTTTTTGATGATAAGGCAAACGCAGGTAAATGAAAAGGCAGGATATACTTTTGCCGCTGCTTTAAGAACCTTTTTGCGACAAGATCCAGATGTGATTCTAGTAGGTGAAATAAGAGATTCTGAAACAGCTCAATTGGCTGTAAGAGCTGCAATTACAGGCCATCTTGTGCTTTCAACACTCCATACAAATAGTGCCATTGGTGCAGTAGCTCGTTTAAAAGACTTAGGGCTTTCCTCTTATCTTCTTTCTACAGCACTTTCTGGAATCTTGGCTCAACGTCTTATGAGAAAGCTTTGTCCTTACTGTAAGGAACCTTATAATCCTACAGATGAGGAAAGAGAAAAATATAAGCTTCCACAAGATATACAGCTTTATAAAGCCGGTACATGCCCCCAATGTAGAAACACCGGCTATATGGGAAGGACGATTGTTGCAGAAATATTAGACTTTTCCGATGAGATGTTAAAAATGATAGCCAGAGAGGAGCCAATTAGCGAGATTTTAAATCAGGCTTTAAAAGAAGGGTTTGTTTCTCTTAAAGAGCATGCTCTAAAAAAAGTATTAAATGGTGAAACTAGCTTAGAAGAGATGAAAAGGGTTGTAGGCTAATGCCACGGTTTTGGTATGAAGCACTTTCACCTACAGGTGACAAGATAACAAATGAAGGAGATTTTTCTTCAGTACAAGAATTATATACAAAACTTAAGGCTCAAGGACTTATTTTATTAAATTATAAAAAAAAGCTATCGCTATCATTTTCTTTCTTTTCTCCTAGAATCAAAAGAACAGAACTTGCAGAATTATGTAGAAACTTATCTTTGGTAGTTAAAGGCGGGATTCCTTTAGTAGAGGCATTAAGAGATATTTGTGATTCTCCAGGAATTGCAAACTTGAGAAATGTATTATCAAAGATAATTCTGAGGCTAGAGGGAGGAGAGCTTTTTTCTGAAGCACTTTCTCATTACAAGAAACATTTCCCGAATATTTTAATAGTGCTTGTACAACTTGGAGAGGAAACAGGCCGTTTAGATAAAACTCTAGAAGATGCAGCAAGACATCTTGAAAAAGTACAAGAAATTATAGACAAAACCCAAAAGGCCATTAGCTATCCTGCTGTAATTTTGGGAGCCATGATTGGAGCCCTTGGTTTTTGGATTTTATATGTACTTCCTAAGCTATTTGAACTTTTTAAAAGTCTAGGGTTAAAAGAGCTGCCATGGGCTACGAAAGTCCTCTTATCTACTGTTGAACTAAGCAAAACATATTGGCCTGTTATCCCTTTATTAATTTTAGCTATTACAGTCTTTGGATATCTTTCTACTAGAAATAAAAAAGTCAAACTTGTATGGGATAATCTTTGGTTGAGATTTCCTCTGATTGGAAGCGTAATTAAAGCGTCTCAGCAGGCTTTCTTTTTTGAATACTTATCTCTTTTAACTGCTTCAGGTATTGACGTGCTTAGAAGCCTTGAAATTATGGAAGGTGCAATCAGTCACCTGGTTTTAAAACAGGCTATTAAAGATATTAAAATTACAATCTCTTCAGGGGGGAATCTTTCTGATGCATTTAAAAGGTGTCAACTTTTTGAACCTTTTGTATTAAGAATGGTAAGAGTTGGAGAAGCATCTGGGAATATGCCTGAACAACTAAAAATCCTCTCAAATCATTATATGGGCATTGTAAATAGGCTTGTTGATTCTATTGCACAAAAAATTGAACCTATTTTGATTGTATTTGCTGGCATGATTTTTGTTATAATAGCATTGGGACTACTTGGACCAATTTATGATATGATGGGACAAATCAAATAAATGGCTCAACCTGTTCCTGACTACTCAGACTGGTTCGGATTTAAAGAACCTCCATTTAGGCTTTCTCCTGATCTAGATTTCTTCTATCCTGCAAAGCCGCACAGGGAAGTATTAGAAGTGTTAAAATACGCTATAGCAAGAGGAGAAGGTTTTATGGTGCTGTCTGGCCATGCAGGAACCGGCAAAACCATGTTGTTGCGGCTTTTGATGAATGAACTTAAACATGAAAAAAAAACTGCTTTTATAGTAACCCCTTCTGTAAGTCCCAAGGGCCTTTTACTGCTCTTGCTGGAAGAGTTAGATATTTCCATTGCCAATGAAGACAGCGAACTGGCACTATTACTTAAGACATTCCAAGATGCTCTGTTAACACTTGCTTCTAAAAAAGAAAAGCTACTTATCATAATTGATGAGGCACAAGACTTACCAATAGAAACAATAGAACAACTCCGTCTTTTATCAAATATAGAAACAAATAAAGAAAAACTGCTTCAAATTCTTCTGGTAGGACAACCAGAACTTCAAAATTTGTTGGCTGATCCGCGTCTTTGCCAATTAACACAGAGGATTGTAATAAATGAAGTTTTAAGGCCTCTAACCCAAGATGAAACAAGAGACTACATCCACTTTAGACTGTCAAAAGCTGGCAGAGGAGATCTCCAACTTTCTAATTCTTTTATATCAAAACTATATAATGCATCACATGGATTACCGCGACTAATTAATAGACTTATGGATAGGGCCTTATTAATGGCAGCAGCATCTGGTTATACTATCCTTTTACCCAAACATCTTGATTCTGCCTTAACTACTTTGCCAGAACCGAAAGGATTTTATGATGCTAATATTTCACATAACAATACATTTTGGAAGCACTGCAAAAAATATATGAATGCCTGCTTAGTTACTATTGGGATAATAGCTATTTTGATATTATTGGGCATACAATTTGAGTTAATAAGAATACCAGTCAAAGAGCATCCTTGCCCTCAAACTGCTTTAAATTCAGACAATAAAGACCATTTTTTAGTAGCAGTTAAACCTAAACAGGCAAAGATTTATTCTAATCCTTTAAAAAATTCTAAAATCTTGTCGATAGTAAAAAAAGGAGAGAGACTTTTGGTGCTAGATCAAACAGACAGATGGTTTTTCGTTAAGGCAGAAAATATAAAAGGACAAAAAATAACAGGATGGATTTTTAAAAAATCTGTTAAAAGGATTAGACGTGAAGATCTTGCCCTTTGGAAAAAAACATTGGATTTTAAGCCCCAATGAAGGGAACAGGGGCTTTAATTGCCTATGTCTTAGCCAAAAGGGCAATACTCTATCTATTGAACACTTCCAACAAATAATATCCCCTAAAGATATCCCTGCCAAATCTGCACATGTTGTCTTTTATTCTGAAAGATTGCTAGTTTCTAAAGAATCTTTTTTTGCCACAAAAAAAGAAATATTAGAGCTGCAAATAGATGAAAAAATGCGTCTTATTGGCCCATGGGCAGAAGGAACCAGAGTCAAACATGCCATGCATTTGCTATCAAAAGGGGAACAACAAAATGAATATATTATTCTTTCACTACCAGAAAATGACATTGAAAATGTAGTAAACCAATTATCAAATGATATAAGAATAAAAAAATGTTCTGTTCATGTAGCTGCCATAGCCAGTATTGTAGGTAAATTAACAGATGAATTAATTTTATCATGTTTTTTAGCCAATGGTTTTTTAGAAATAATAGTTTCAGAAAAAGGAATTCCATATTATTCCCAGATATCTCCTTTAGAAATATTACCTACAGATGATTTGTCAATTATTTCTCAAGCTATTTATAACGTGCGCCAAATAATTGGCTCCAAGCTAAATAAAAGCGTCAAAAAAACTATTTTTTTTACTAGGCAATTAGATGAAATACCAAGAAACATTCAAAATGAAGATATTTGGATTCCTGATGTAAGTAAATTAGTTAAAAATGATAATGAAGGACTATTTTTTAAATATCCGGAGCTTTTTGGAGCTATTTTTGTTTCTAATGATTTTGATTTATTGCCCAAGAAGTTAAAGCAGACATATCTTTTCCAAGATATTAATAAGGTAGCTACATCAATTGCATTAGTAGGCTCTATTGCATTGGGCATATCGACACCTTATTTAATCAATAAAAAAAACAATCAATTAATAACATATCAAAAGTTATATCAAAAAGTTCAACAAGAGAAGAGAACAATACAAAAACAATTACCGACTATTGAACAAACTCAGGAAATCAATAACTTATTATCATTATGGAATAATATACAAAATGAACCATCTATAGTAAATATTTTATTAGACATTTCAAAAAGTATACCTCAAGAAGTTATATTAGATCATATTAATATAACACGACAAGCTATATCAAAAGATATAGCTCAAAACAGTAACGATGATATAAATATTAATGCATTAGAATATGGATTAGATAATTCATCTAATATGGAAAATTCAATAAATGCTAAGCATAACTTATTAGATACTCCACTTTCAATAAATATAACTTTTTTTTCACAAGGATCTTTTAGAGATGTAAAAAACAACTTTGAAGAAACAACAATAAGACTGGGTAAATTTTTTGATTTAAAAGAAGTTAATTGGAGTTATAAAGAACAGGAGAAATCTGGAATACTTAATTGCAAGATACTATTAAATAGAAAAAATGAAGCAGTATATAACTCTATCTAATTATACTATTATTGTAATACAACTAATAACAATATTGTTATTAGTAATATTGGCATTTTATAACTTATCTCTCTTTTTTGAGGAAAAAGAGATAAATAGAGCAATTAACGATCTAAAGCGTACATCACAACAATTAAACGGCATTAAGAAATCATTGCATAACTTTGTAAGAATTAAAAATACACTGATTCCATGTAAAGAGTCAAAGAAAACGTTTTATTGGCAAGACATAGAGTTACATTTTCATGATATAGGTTTTTCAGAGTTAATTCACAGATTGCTATTTTTAGACAAATTAATATCGGAAAAATACAATCGAAAGGGGCTTTTTATATTATCAAATTTTGAATCAAAACGTGTTGCTATACTTTCTGATGATAATAGCACTCAAGAAGAAAATCATTCTATAAGAAAAATAAGCTACGAAACTAAACCATCGTTTTCAATAACAGGGAGGCTATTATGCATTTGTCAATAAAGAAATTTAAAATAGCCTCTACTTTGTTTCCAACCATTTTGCTGGTGATAGGCCTTACCTTAGCATTTTATTTTGCTTTTTTAAAAGCAAAACATACAAAGCTAGATGTCGTATTAGCTCCTGCTTGGCATTTTAAACAAGATATTATCAACTCATCACAAACAAATGAAGTTCATGCGAACTTGGTAATAGCAAGAGATCCCTTTATGCCATCAAATCTAAAAAAATCAGCTAAAAAAGTGACACCTAATCTAAAGTTGTCAATGGTCATTATAAATAAACGGCATAAGTTATGCAAAATAAACGATAAATTCTATAAAGAAGGAGATTACGGCCCTGATTTTATAATAAAAAATATTACAGAAGAAAAAGTATTAATTGAAAGACAAGGTACGTTAACATGGCTTTATCTCACCAACATATAATAATAAGCTTGTTAAGCGCGATATTGATTACAGCTCTTAGTGGTTGTGCTAACCATGTAAGCACAAAAGCTACTCCCACATATGAAAAACAACTTTCTCCGCCTATCTTAAAGGCAAAATTGACAACTTCTTCTAATAATAACTATGTCAAAAAAAAGACACCTCCTTTAAAGCCTAAATTTAAAGAACTGTCTCCTTTAGAAATTCAACTGGTGAGTCTTTCCTTTGTAGATGAAGATTACAGCTCAATCTTTCGTGCATTGGCTAAGGCTGCTGGATTTAATCTTATAATCCATGAATCTGCAAGGCCAATATTAAATCAAGGGCAAAAACTAACTGCAGAGTTTGTAGAGCAACCTGTAAAAGATGTATTAAATGCAGTGTGCAAGGCTGTAAATCTTACATGGGAAGAACAAGATGGAACCATCTTTATCCTTGGCTATGTAGAAAAAGTAATAAATCTTGATTTTATCGCCTCAACTCATCAGGCTAAGGTAACTGTAGGTGGAGATGTTTTAGGAGGGCAAGGCGGAAATGGAGGCGGTGGTGGCTCATCCCAAGGAATTACAGCACAAGGTGAAGGAGAATTGGCTACCCCTCTTACTGGCAGCTTTGAAATTACTGGGCAAACATCTTCTGACGCAACAGATATTTATAAAGAACTAGATGCGGCAATAAAAAACTATCTAGATGGAAAAGGTAAGTATTTTTTAAACAGAAATACTGGTACCTTATTTGTGAAGGGCCCACCAAACATGGTGGCAAAGATTGAAGAATATGTTGCACATTTAAAGGAAAAATATCGAAGACAAGTGCTTATAGAAGCAAGAATTGTAGAAGTTGAATTAAGAGACAGCTTTGAGTTAGGCATAGATTGGAAACACCTTACAATTAATGCAGGCTCTAAACCAATCAATCCAGAAGGCACTTTTTTTAATTTACAAAGCCAGGTATTAGAAGGGCTGAAGGATTCAGCTCTTTATGGAATTTCTCTATCTAATCCTTATTATAACCTATCGACAGTAGTTAGGGCTCTAGAGCAATTTGGGAAAATAAGAACCATCTCTAACCCTAGACTTAAAGTCTTAAATGGCCAGCCAGCTATGATCAGCGTTGGGCAATCTGTATCTTATCTTAAAAAATTTGAAACCGTCATTGATTATCAAGATGGACACACAAATGAAGCACCAAACGCCGAAATTGCATCAATATTTAATGGCATCCTTCTCGGTGTAACTCCTGTCATAGATGAAAATAAAAATGTTACTCTTAACTTAGTTCCAATAAAAAGCGATATAATTTCACTAAAACAAGAATCTTTTGGAAAAGATCAAAACAATACTTATACCTTCCCGATAGTAAATTTAAGGGAAGCATCTACTACAGTAAAAGCTAAATCTGGAGATTTAGTAATAATTGGTGGTTTGATTGAAGACAGGATAGAACACCACACCTCAGGACTTCCATTTTTGTCAAGATTGCCAGGACTTTTAGGATCTGCATTTAGCTATAAAGAAAAAAGCAAAAAGAAGGTAGAGCTTGTTATTATTTTAAAAATAGATGTAGTAGAGGATCATGAGCAAACTGTTTGAAGCAATAAGTCAAATAGAAAATTCATCTAGCGAAAGTGCAGTCGAAATACCATTTAAAGCACCACAGCAAAATGGGCGTGGTTTAGATCAAGCACATAGAAGAATACTTTATCTAATAGGTCTATTAACTTTGATCGGCCTAATTGTTGCATTATTCACCAAATATAAACTTAATTATAGTCAACCACAATATACAAAGCAAAAGCTTAATATAGCAATAAATACTAAAAAACAAAGCACAACAAATACGACAATAACCACTAAAAACAACATAATATCACACAATAAAATATCTAAAAAAACAGACAATATACATGATATAAAAAGAAATAAGTTTATAGAAAATAAAACGATTAAAGCAAAACAGAATAAAAGAGATATCAAAAAAAATATCAAAACACCCAAACATTTATTGAACAAAAAACAGATAGCAAAAAAAGCATATAATAAAACCAAACCACACAATCCATATATCTTAACTTTTAGACAGAAAAAGCTTCTATACCAAGCAGAGCGTCTTAGGAAGCAGGGTGATATCAATACTGCATTAAAATTGTATGATAAAATTTGGCAAGAAATAAAAAATCCACTTGTTGCAAATAATTTGGCAGCACTCTTAATGGAAAAGGGGCATTATAAGAAAGCTGAAAAAATATTAAAAAAGGCACTAACAATAAAACCTAAAGATGAGGATTTAAATTATAACCTATCCCTTGTTACCAGTTATTTAAAAACTCAAGAAAGTCTCAAAAAATGAAATCCTTACTTAAAGATTTTGACCCCGGTTTTACTCTAATAGAGTTAGGCTTTGTGTTAATAGTAATTGGTTTAATTCTCTTTATGTCATCTGGTGCATGGACTGTGCTTATTGAAGGGAGAAAAATAAGTGCTACCAAGAGCTCTTTAAAAACAAGTAATAATTGTCTGTTAAATTACACTTCTCTTTCTAAAAGAATCCCTTCCAGTTTTTTTTATAAAAAAAACTGTATAGGTACAGATGCTTGGGGCAATAGCCTCTACTTTTTTTCAATAGCACAATCTCAAGAGATAAATTGTAACAATCCATTAAAAAAAATAAAGGACTTAAAAGGGTCAGACAATGAAATCAGACCATCTATTGTGTGGATCTTAGTGAGTGCAGGTCCAAATAAAAAGCTGGATCTTATTTCTTTGCCTAAATTATGGGATTTATCAAAAGGGGATGATCTTTATGTCTTTGTTACAGATATGGAACTCCACCAAGAAGTGTGCAACTAGAAAGGGCTTTACTCTAGTTGAGATAGCAGTAGTTTTAGTTATTTTAGGGTTGATTATAGGGACATTGGCACCTCTTATGGTCTCCTTAGTAAAAAAAGATAAAATAAAATCTGCTACCGATACTGTAAAAAGAGCACGGGATGAAATAATAGGTTACGTAATGACCAATAAAAAACTACCAGACTCAATTAATAAACTCGGGCACAATAAAGACCCTTGGCATAATGAACTATTTTTAATTATCGCCAATAATCTTATAAACAAAGACATATGCAGTATCGATAATACCCAATTAAATATAGTTAAACTGGTCCCGTCAACAAACGGAAGATGTAAAAATAGAAATATTATTACAAACGTAGCATGTATAATTGGATCAAAAGGAGCAAATTTTAATAGACAGATAAGTGCACCCAATAGAAATAGAGTGATAGTTATGGACTATGCCTGTTGGGGAGATTTTTTTAAAGCCGATTTAATGCGTTTTAAAGATAATTTTGACGATATATATGAGTTCATTACTTTAAATGAACTTAAAGGAAAAATATGCCAGGGAAGCTCATCTAACTATGATGTAATTTTAGCAAGAGTGGGGCCTCAAAAGATAAAAGTTATCAGAGAAGTTAGAAGTATTACAGGCCTTAGCCTTAAAGAGGCAAAAAATCTTGTTGATAGAGCACCCCAACCAATTAAAAAGGGAGTATCTAAAAAAGAAGCTGAAACGATAAAAAAACGACTTGAAGCTGTTGGAGCCAGTGTTGAAATTAAATCCTCAACATAAAGATGTATTAACTTGTTACTTAATTTAATACTTAAAAGATTCCATTTTAATTAAGTAAATCTATAGAGCTTGAGAATACAATCAAACAAATTCCATCAAGAATTAAACTAATTCCAATCATCCAACCTACATACCAATAAGAGCTGTAAGGCCAAAAAACAATAAAAACGCCTGCTAATATAAGAGAGACTAGCCCATTGAAAAAAAATAGTTTCCAGCCAGGAAAGTCTCTCCATTCTAAGGCTAAAGTTATTGTTGCTGTTGCATCTAAGATCAAATAAATAAAAATAGCAAGGCCTAAAACGATAACAAGGGCAAACGGTTTAAACAGCAAAAAGAGCCCTGTAAGCAAAGGAGCAAAAGCTTTCATCCATGACATTCTATTTGGTTTTGCTAAGGTTTTATTGTAAAAGAAAAGAAATATGCCTGCAAATATTAACATAAGGGCAATTATTACTGATATTGCAATAGAGAAAAACTTGGGTATAGCTATCCCTAAGATACCCAAAACAACAAGCAGCACTCCTAAGATAAAAAGCGGCCTTGTTGCCTCTTGTACTGAAAATGGAGAAGGAATCATAGACATTAACGCTTTTTATATGTAAGCACATGCACGTTTTGTAAAGTTATCATTCCAGCAGGAATCATTTTGTCAAGGCCCAGCAAAACCTTTTCTATTTTTACAGGATCATCTACAACTTCAACTACAATGGGCAAATCGACAGAAAGAGAAAGCAGATTTACCGTTCTAAAATAGCTATTTGGACCATAACCTGCAATGGCTCTATAAACAGTAGAGCCAGCAATGTCACTTTCTTTTAAATAATCTAAGATAGCCTTGTAAAGGGGTTTACCTTTGTATTTGTCCTTTTCTCCAATATAAATCCTCATGCACATTTGGTCCCCTTCAAGGCGTGTAGTTGCCATATACAATAGGCTCCTTTTTAAGTAATTAGACGGCTTAGTGAAAAACCAAGCCAGCCTGATACTAAACATAAAAACATATTTGCGCAGATGTTCAATAATGCCATAAAATTGTATCCGTCTTGAATAAGGCTTAAGGTTTCAAAACTAAAAGTAGAAAATGTAGTAAAAGCACCACAAAAGCCTACAGTAATAGCTGAACGGAGATTAGGAGAAATATTATACACTTGAAGACTAATGGGTAAGAAAAAACAGAGAATAAATGTGCCAAACACATTTACAAATAAGGTTCCATAAGGAAAAGTCGTACCAAACAACCTATGAATAAAGCTTGCAGCTACAAACCTTGATATTGCTCCCAGAAAACCACCTAATCCAATGTAAATAATATCCATCTTTACTTCAATCCAAGCCTTTTCGAAACCGTTGGGAATCTTGAAAGATCGGTATGAGGTAAAAAAAGGGCACCTGTAAGCTGATTCATAAAGTCGCCTCTAACATTCATTTCCAAGTAAGTAATCTTATCACATATCTCTTCCATCTTTTTTCTGGAGTCTTTTTCAAGAAGTGCCCGTATTGCTCCTTTGCCAGCAGAATTACCTAGGCCAACAAATCGTTCAATAGGTATATCTGGAAGCATACCTATAGTTATTGCCTTTTGAGGATCAATATAATTTCCAAAGGCTCCAGCAACGTAAAAAGAATCTATATCTGAAAAATCAATCCCTACACTTTGAATTACCACATTTAGTATAGTGTACATTGCCCCCTTTGATCGGATAAGATTTTTTATATCGCTCTGTGATATGTAAATAGGTTTCCCTGTTGAAGTTTCATCTTCATCTGCCAAAACATAAGCCCATTCATCATTCATCTTTTTCATTCTTTTAGGATCTCTATTTGGAATGAGCTTTCCAGTCTGATCCACAAGACCTGCTTCAAACATGGCAGATAAAAGATCTATAATGCCAGAACCACAGATACCTTTTGGCCTAGCATTTCCTATCACCTTGTATTCAACAGACAAAGTCTTTGGATCTATTTTGACACGCTCGATTGCACCTTCCTGAGCTCTCATGCCACATGAAAGAATTCCTCCTTCCAGGGCTGGCCCTGCTGCACCTGCACATGCCACAAGCCAGTCTTTATTACCAAGCACCACTTCAGCGTTTGTACCTACATCTACAAGCATAGAAATCTCTTCTCGTTCTGCCATTCTAGATGCCAATATTCCTGCAATAAGATCTCCACCAAAATAGCTTCCTACATTGGGAAGTACATAAATTAGACCGTTTGGATTAATTTTAATGCCAAGCTCATTTGCAGAAATCAAATCAAAACGGTTAGTTGTAGGTATGTATGGCTCTTTGCAAATATGGGATGGATCTAGTGCCATCAAAAAATGGCACATGGTAGTGTTGCCGGCAATTGAAATATAATAAAGATCTTCTTTGCTAAAACTATATTCTTTTGAAAAGTCGTCGATAGCCTTATTTATAAGCTGGATTACCTCTTCCTGGAGGGTTTTAAGACCTCCTTGAGTTGCAAATATTATCCTTTCAAGGATATCCTCTCCGTGAGCTCTTTGGGGATTTTCATAAGAGGCAGTTGTAATTATTTCGCCAGTTAAAAAATTAATCAGATAAAATACTACTGAAGTGCTCCCCAAATCAATTGCAAGCCCCAAAAAACTTGCATTTTTGTCTCTGGGAATACAACTCGCCACCTGCCATCCACACTCGGCTTTAATCAAAGCAACCTGCACATTATAGTTGGCAGCGTAAAGGCACTCTGGAAGCCTCTGCAAGACCTCCAATGGAATAAAAGGCCTTGTAGAAACAATAGATGTCAATTCATCTCTTAGACGTTTTTCATGGCTTCTGTTATCCCCAAGGGCAGGAAACGGAAGTTTAAGGTGCAGCCTTTTTAAAACTGGATCAAGGCCTGTCATCGTCTAAAAAATCTTTTTTATCAGGCTCAGGAGTTATATCAATTATAATTTGGTTTGAATGACTGCACCTTTCTTCATGGAGTTCATTTTGATATTTTAACATTTCTTCTTCCGCCTTTTTAATAGCCCTTGAAATCCGCCAAGCCATATAGGCTCCAACAGAACCAAATACTACAAGAGCTGCAATTAAAATTGGCAAAGTCAAGAAAAATACTCCCAAGGCTAAAAGGGCAAAACCTAAGGCAGCAAATGGTGTCATGTTAGAATAATAATAAAACTGTCTTTTTTTCATATACTTTTACTCTACTTTGAATAAATATTGTGTAGCACAAGTTCTTTATCGATCCTGTCAGGATCACCAGAGTTATAATATAAGATATTTTTTAGATGAATAAAGGCATCAAGATCCATATTATCAAAAATTATGGCCATCCCCAAATCGTCTGTTCTTACGACATGCCCCTCCATCCTAAGCCAAAGCTCTGAACTTGTGCCTGTTAATAAAAGCTCCACTACACATGGAGTGTCAACTGGGAATGGAGAATCAGTAATACAATAGATTCCCTTCATGGAAATATCTTTAGAATCTAACTTTCTTTGGATAGTACCATCTATAAGATTTTTAACTGTTACATTTGCCTCAAATGGTACTCTTAAAAATCGTCTTCTATCTTTTTGTTCATCAAAAACAATAGTCACAAGATCACCTCAAAAGCCTTTATTAGTGCTATCGGAAGTTATGACTTTATAAAAAAATAAGAGACTTGACATTTGGCTAATTTTAATTACTTCAAAGAAAAGCAAATTTATAAAAATTATAAAGAAAAAAGCTTAGTAACTACGTTTTTTAAAGCAATTCCTTATCAGGATAACAACGATGGTCAATTGATGCCAAGGAGCGTAGTGGATTGGCGGTCAACTGCACCCACTCGTTCGGTAGCGGCTTCAGCTTTAATGTATCCAATTTTACCATCTCTCCATATTGGTATTTCTAAATTGTTTTGGCAGGCTTTTTCGAATGCTTTACGAGCTGCTCGTTTTAAAGCATTCAAACTCATAGTTCATAGTCTTCTATTGGTCTCTTCATAATATTACTCCGACTTATCAATTATCTTCTGTTAGAGATCCTTAATGCAATCAATCACCTTTTGCTGAAGCAAGCATTGCCTTTATTCTTAATCTTAGCCCCTGGAGACGTATAAAACCTTCTGCATCCTTCTGAGTATAAACTTTATCTTCTTCAAAGGTTGCAAAATCAGGATTGTAAAGGGAATATGGAGACTTTCTACCAACTACTGTACAATTTCCCTTATAAATCTTAAGCCGCACCGTTCCTGTCACATTTTCCTGGACTTCATCCATCATTGTTTGGAGCATTTGCCTTTCAGGAGAGAACCAAAAGCCATAATAAATAAGCTCTGAATATTTAGGGATCAAGCTATCTCTTATATGCATTACCTCTCTATCTAGAGTGATTGATTCAAGTGCCATGTGTGCAACTCTAATTATTGTGCCACCTGGTGTTTCATACACCCCCCTTGATTTCATGCCTACAAATCTATTTTCTACCAAATCAACTCGCCCTACGCCATTTTCAGCACCTATTTCATTAAGAGCAGAAAGCATTTTTGCTGGAGTAAGTGGAGTACCATCAAGAGCTACTGGATCGCCTTTTTCAAAGGTTATTTCAATATAAGTTGCTTTATCAGGAGCATCTTCAGGGCTTTTTGTCCAAATAAACATATCTTCTGGAGGTTCAGACCAAGGGTCTTCCAAAATCCCTCCTTCATAACTTATATGCAACATATTTGCATCCATACTGTAAGGCTTTGACTTGGTAACTGGGACAGGAATGCCATGTTTTTGGGCAAAATCAATAAGTTTTGTCCTAGAATTAAGATCCCACTGCCTCCATGGTGCAATAATCTTTATATTGGGATCAATTGCCATATAAGTAAGCTCAAACCTAACCTGATCATTGCCCTTACCTGTTGCACCATGACTTACGGCATCTGCCCCTTCTTCTTTAACAATGTTCATTTGCTCTTTGGCAATCAGAGGTCGCGCAATAGATGTACCTAAAAGATACACCCCTTCGTATATGGCATTTGCCCTAAACATTGGGAAACAATAGTCTCTAACGAATTCATCCTTTAAGTCTTTGATATAGACTTCGCTTGCCCCTGTATCTATAGCCTTTTGCCTAACAGCATCCCAATCTTCATCTTGCCCTATATCAGCAGCATAAGCTATAACAGGGCAATTGTATTCCACTTGTAACCACTTTAGGATTACTGATGTATCAAGTCCGCCAGAATATGCCAAAACTATCTTTTTTATATCTTGCTTACTCATATGTTACTCCTGACCATCAAGTTTCATTGCCCATTCTAAGATAGCCTTATGAATATGCATTTTGTTTTCTGCCTGATCCCAAGCAACACTATGACTTCCTTCTAACACTTCATCTGTGATCTCTTCTCCTCTATGCGCAGGCAAACAATGAAGAACTATGGCATCTTTTTTCGCTAGAGCAAGCAGATCTTTGTTAACTTGATATGGCTGAAAAAGCTTTTTTCTCTCTTCCGCTTCATTTTCTTGACCCATGCTAGCCCATACATCTGTATTTATGACATCTGCATCTTTAATAACTTCTTGAGGGGCATCTGTAACTTCAATGGGAAAATTTGACTCTTCTTGAGCATTTTTCAAAATTGTTTCATTAGGGAAATAACCCTTCGGGCATGCAAGATAAAGAGGAAAACCTATTCTTGCAGCAGCCTGAATCCATGATTGGGCCATGTTATTTCCGTCTCCTATCCAAACAATCTTAAGCTTTTCAAGATTCCAGCCCTTATTTTCAATCACTGTCATTATATCTGAAAGGATTTGGCAAGGATGGTGAGAATCAGTAAGTCCATTGATAACAGGAATCTCAGACCACTTTGCAAGCTCATCCACCACTTCTTGACCAAACGTACGCACCACAAGACAATCAACATATCGGGCCAACACCCTGGCTGTGTCTTTAAGAGGCTCTCCTCGTCTAAGCTGCAAGTCTCTTGCAGCCATAAAAGATACGCTTCCACCAAGCTGATACATGGCGGCTTCAAAAGAGATCCTAGTACGAGTAGAAGGTTTTTCAAAAAGCATCCCTAATACCTTCCCTCTAGCAGGCATGTATTCTTTGCCATCTTCTCTCATCTTTTTAAGTTGAATAGCCCTTTTAATAAGCTTTACTAGTTCATCCTTTTTAAGATCAGATACCTGCAAATAATGTCTTACTCTGTTATCCATTACAAGCACTCCAAAACACTTTAATTTTCTTGCAAGAAATTCCTTATACAGGACAAAAATGAATCAATATGCTCTTTTTCCACAATAAGCGGAGGAAGTAATCTTAGAATTTTTCCATGCGTAAATATGGCTAAAAAGCCATTTTGCATTAAATGCTCTAAAAGAGAAGGAAGCTCTTCTTTAAATTCTATCGCCTGTATAAGACCTCTTCCTCTTACCTCTTCAACAATGCTAAACTCACTTCTAAGCTCTTCCAGGCTTTTACTTAGATATTTACCTTTTTCTTGAACAGACTTCAAAAAATCTTTATCTGTTATAATAGTTAAAACTGTTTTCGCAGCTGAACAGGCTAAAGGATTACCGCCAAAAGTAGAGGCATGGCTACCTGGTCCTAGACATTTAATAAACTTTTCTTTAGAGAGCATAGCTCCAATAGGGACGCCGTTTCCAAGGGCCTTTGCAAGACATATAACATCAGGCTCTATTGGAGTTTGTTCATAGGCAAAAAGGGTCCCTGTTCTACCAATACCTACTTGCACTTCATCAAAAATAAGAGGAATATTCCACTTGTCTGCTAACTCTCTGGCTGCCATCAAAAAATTATCATTTAATGGCCTTACACCGCCTTCTCCCTGAATAGGCTCAAGAAGAATACCTGCTACCCTTTGGTTTACGGCAAGTTCAAGGCTCTTTACATCATTGGGAGGCACATGAGTAAAACCATCAGGAAGAGGTTCAAAACCTCGTTGATAAATCCTTTGACCGGTGGCAGTAATAGCAGCAAGAGTACGACCATGAAATGAACCTTCAAGACTTATTATTTCATAGCAATCTGGCCCTTTTGTCTCATGGGCATATTTTCTGGCAAGTTTAATAGCTGCCTCCACAGCCTCTGCACCAGAATTACAAAAAAATACCTTATCTGCACAAGAATTTTCAACGAGAATGCGAGCAACTTCAATTTGAGGGTGTGTCCAATAGAGATTTGATATATGAAAGAGCCGATTCATCTGATTTGAAACAGCACGAATAACTTCCTTATTGCAATGACCTAAATTACAAACTGCAATCCCAGAGGTAAAATCAATATATTCTTTGCCATCTTTGTCCCAAACTTTTATTCCTTCTGCCTTTTCAATAAAAATCGGGAACCTAGCATATG
This sequence comes from uncultured Desulfobacterales bacterium, assembly GCA_964392885.1. Lineage (GTDB taxonomy): Bacteria > Desulfobacterota > Dissulfuribacteria > Dissulfuribacterales > QOAL01 > JAADCZ01. Next base: position 18,093 of record CAYMRT010000280.1, read on the forward strand.
TGTTAGCTATAAATTTTAATCCTTCACTTGTATCCATATTGCCATTCATGTTATCTTTCTTAAATTATGTAAAGTGGTTACGCTGAATATGTATTCAGCATAAGAAAGACTTTTTATATCATTTTTTGCAAAAAATAAAAAGGTTAAAAATAGCTCGAATATTAAAAATAAAGTATAACTAGGAGGAAATTATGAAAGCAGTTGTTATTAAACATGCCTTTTTTATTGCATTAACCTTTATATTTATTTCATCACAGGCTTTTTGTGGCATTATTTTAGAAAAACTGCACACATATCAAATCGCTCCCAATGAAATAGAAAAAGAAAAGTCTATCTCTTATTTTCAAGACAATATGATTAAAACAGTTCAAGAAGATGGTAGCTATGTAATAGTTGATCTGAACAAAGGTAAATTCTTCTTTGTTGATCCTAAAGAAAAAAAATATATGGAAAATTCACTTGATGACATGGCACAGCAGGTACAAAAGAGTATGAAAGAGTTTAAAAGCCAGCTTGAAGGACTTCCTGCTGAACAAAGGGCAATAATTGAAAAGATGATGGGCATGGGTGTCACAAAAACTAAAAAGGCCAAACCTGTATTAAAGGCTACAGGACAAACAATGAAAATAGCAGGTATTAAGGCAGAAAAATATGTGATTGAAAAACAAGGCAAAATAATAGGTGAATACTGGGTATCAAAAGAATTGAAGAATAAGCTTGCCAAAGAGCTTGATCCATCAAAAATTTCAAAATTTGAAAAGGCAATGGAAAAACTCTCTGCACAAATGGACTTTTGGGGAAGCTCATCTGCATCTAAGGTAATAGAACTTGAAGAAAAAATTAGGGAAAAAGGAGAAATTGTTAAAGAAATTAAATACACAGATTATATGAATACGAAAAGTAAAGATCAGGAGGAGTTAATTTCTATAAAAGAAGAGAAGCTCCCAAAGTCAATTTTTGAAATACCTAAAAATTACAAAAAGAGTAAGATGTTTGATGGAGAAATAAGCTTTGGCAAATAGGCCTTTTATTATAGCCTTATTGTTGCTGCTTATCTTTTTTTGTTCCTGTGACAATAGCGGTAAAATAAAAAAAGAAAAAAAGGGGCAGAAAATCGTTTATAGGCTTAAATGGCTTTTTAATGCAAGCACAGCAGGAGATCTATGGGCTAAAGAAAAGGGTATATTTCAAAAAAAAGGCTTAAATGTAATTTTAAAGGAAGGCGGAGCAGAACAAGACGCAATTGAAGAGATAGAGCTAGGACGGGCCTCTTTTGGAGTTGCCTCTTCTGATCAGGTGCTTCGTGCTGTTTCAAAAGGTGCTGATGTGCTCGTCCTTGCTCAGATTTTTCAAATAAACCCCCTTCAGTGGATTTTTATTAAAGAGAGAACTAAAATAAACAAAGAACATCCTGCTGAAGATCTAAAACGTCTTACAATTGGTATCACTTATGGAGGTAATGACGAGGCAATATTTTTTGCTCTTGCAAGACGCCTTGGTTTAGACCATGAAAAATTAAATATTTATGCAATAACTTATGATTATACGCCTTTTTGGCAAGGAAAAGTGAATCTTTGGCCTTGTTATAGAAATACACAGGGAATCTTTTTAAGCAAAAAAATACAAGCAATGGGAGAAGAGCCAGATTTTTTTGATCCATCAAAATACGGTATAAACTTTGTTGCAAATTCTCTGATTACCTCAAAAAAATTTGCCAAGGCCCATCCAAAGCTAATAGAGAAATTCAAAGATGCTGTTTTAGAAGGATGGAAGCAGGCACTTAATAAAAAGAACATCAATGAGCTAGCTCATATGCTTCAAAAATATGACAAGGCCCTACCTATTGAAACTATCAAGGAACAAATTAAAGAAACAAGAAAACTTGTTGCCCCTTATGGCTTAGAACAAATAGGAGTTATTCAGAGGAATGCATGGCTAGAGACTGAAAAGGAGATGTATAGACAGCGACTTATAAAAAAACACGTTAACATAGACACCATCTTACAAACTAAGGGAGAGGATAAATGGCAATAAAAATATCAATAATAGGTGCTTCTGGATATACAGGCGTTGAATTAATGAGGCTACTTAGTGATCATAATGAAGCTGAGCTTGTTTGTGTTACCTCAAGGCAATATGCAGGTAAAAAGGTTACTTCTGTCTTTCCATCGCTTATTGGTTTTTATGATCTAGAATTTGTAGAACCAAATATTGAACTTATTTCAAATAATTCTGAAGTGGTTTTTACCTGCGTGCCTCATCAAACAGCAATGGATGTTGTACCAACTCTTCTCAAAAAAGGTCTAAAGGTAATTGATTTATCTGCAGATTTTCGGATCTCAGACAAAGACGTATATGAAAAATGGTATCAGTCACATACCAGCCCCGATCTTTTAAAAGATGCGGTTTATGGACTTGTTGAAATTTATAGAGATAAAATAAAAACAGCTAGACTTGTTGCAAATCCAGGCTGTTATCCTACAAGCACCATTTTGCCTCTTTATCCTCTTTTAAAAGAAGGGCTTATTGATGAACATTCTATAATTGTTGACTCTAAGTCTGGCACAAGTGGTGCAGGGAGAAGTCTTAGCCATGCAATATTATTTTGTGAAGTTAATGAGGCTTTTAAAGCTTACAAAATTGCAGAGCATCGACACACCCCAGAAATCGAGCAGGAACTTTCAAAGGCGTGCGGTAAGAATGTCCTTATAAACTTCACTCCTCACCTTGTTCCTATGTCAAGAGGCATTCTCACAACTATATATGCAAATGTAAAAAACAATGTGTCTGAAGATGAGCTAAGACAGGCACTTTCTAATTTTTACAATAATTCTTATTTTGTAAAAATCTTGCCCAAAGGCCAGTTCCCAAATGTACTAAATGTAAGAGGGACTAATTTTTGCCATATTGGCCTAAAAAAAGATGTTAGAACAAATAGAGTAATTATTATCTCTGCCATTGACAATTTATGCAAAGGGGCCTCAGGTCAGGCAATTCAAAATATGAATCTCATGGCTGGACTTGACGAAAAAGTAGGGCTTATGCAACCTGGGCTTTATCCGTAACTCCCTCTTCTATAAGAATAAGAGGCTTTTTTAATACTAAAATTAGAATAACTCCAGGCAGTGCAGCTAAAAAAGTAGCAAAAAAGAAGGGTGCCCAACCTAGTCGTGCAACCAATTCTCCTGCCAAAGGCCCAATAAAAATTCTTCCAAATGAAGCCAAGGCAGAAAGGATAGCATATTGGGTAGCGCTAAATCTTCGATTACACATACTCATTAAAAACGAAACAAAAGCTGCAGTACCCATGCCACCACATATATTCTCAAGACCCACTGCAAAAATCATGAACAGAAAACTCTTTCCAATAATTGCTAAGGCCATAAAAGACAAATTTGATATTGCTTGTAGAACTCCAAACAAGAAAAGGGCCTTAAAAAGCCTCATTTTTGTCATTATTGCTCCTCCAACCATTGCACCAACAATGGTGGCCAAAAGACCAAGACCCTTGTTTATGGCTCCTACTTGAGCGGCACTAAAACCAACTCCTCTAATTAAAAATGCTGTTGTAAGTGTGCCAGCAAAGGCATCCCCAAGCTTATATAATACTATTAAAAAAAGTAATTCCTTTATGTGTATATGGGTCAAAAGATCTTTAATTGGCTCTAACACAGCTTCTTTAATGGTTGCTGGCCTTAAAGATGTTTGAGGTTCATCGGCTATTAATGTAAAAACTGACGAAGAAGCCATTAGAAGCGCCATTAAAAAGTAGGTCTTGTTCCATCCAATAAATTCAGAAAGTATTAGAGCAAATGCTCCAGATACAAGCATTGCTATCCTGTATCCAGTAACAGTAAGACCTACTCCCAAGCCTCTTTCTCTTTTCTTTAAGATATCTGTCCTATAAGCATCAATTACAATATCTTGCGAAGCAGAGAAAAAGGCTAAAAAAAGGGCGAAAAAAGCTATTAAATTAATCTGTCCTTTTGGATCTAAAACACTAAGACACATGCAACAGATACTTATGAGAATTTGCGTAAGAAATATCCAACCTCTTCTCCTTCCAAGAACAGGCAATGAAATCCTATCCATTAAAGGCGACCATATAAACTTCAAACTATAGGGAAGCGCCACCAAAGAAAAAGTGCCTATGGTTTTTATATCAACTCCAGTTGTAGTTAACCAAGCTTGAAGCGTACCACCAGAAAGTGCAAGGGGAAGCCCAGATGCAAAACCCATAGGAAACATAAGCCATAGGGCCTTTTTAAACTTCAGTCTATCAAGTAACATAGTTTTTGGAATAAAGTAGATTTTTTTTAAAATTCAAGAGATAGAGTAAGACTCTTTTAATGAAGAAAAAAGGATTTTTTTGGCTAACCCTTATAGTTACTTATTTGGTTCTAATAATATTTGGTCTATGGTATGGGCCATACAGAATAAATCCGATAAAAATTTTTCATTCTATCTTTGCACAAGACTCCTCTGGGCAAACAGAGCTTATAAGAACTATTGTACTAAAAATTAGATTTTCAAGGCTAATGCTTGCAAGCTTTGTAGGCATTGCTCTTTCTACTTCTGGAGTAATATTTCAGGGACTTTTGAGAAATCCCCTAGCAGATCCATTTACTCTTGGAGTTTCTACTGGTGCTGCATTTGGAGCAAGTTTAGCCATGATTTTTGGAATAAATATAGGCTGGAGTCTTGGAGGGCTTGGCCTCTTACCTGTAGTTTCAATGGTGGGAGCACTTTTGGCACTCTTTTTTGTAATACATTTGTCTAAAGTTGACGGACTATTAAGACCTGCGCAAATGATACTTGCAGGAATTGTGGTAAGCACCTTTCTCTCTGCATTAATAAGCCTTTTAAAGAGCCTAGATGAAGAAAGCCTGTCAGCCATAGTCTTTTGGATGCTTGGAAGCTTTTCTGGAAGAGGATGGGTGCATGTACTTTTCGCTGCTCCCTACATAGTGTTTGGCCTTCTTATCTTTATAAACTATGCAAAAGAGCTTGATATCATGAGCTTAGGAGACATTGAAGCACATCATCTTGGTGTAAATATTTACCAAGTAAGGCTGATACTTCTAATCTCTGCCTGCATCACTACCTCAGCGGCAGTTTCAGTAAGTGGCATAATTGGTTTTATTGGCCTTGTGGTGCCGCATCTTTTACGCTTAATTCAAGGACCTTCTCATAAAGAACTACTTATAAGCTCAGCCATACTAGGTGCATCATTAATGGTAGCCTCTGATCTTCTTGCACAAAATATCCTGCCAGCAGGAGAAGAGATCCCTGTAGGGGTAATTACTACACTTATTGGAGGTCCTTTCTTTTGCTATATTTTAAAAATAAAAAAACAAGAAATTGCTTCTTAAACTAATATTAAGGTCATATATGTTTTACTTGCCACCACTTTTGCAACCATTAAAATAAGAGCAAATTTTTTAAAGATTAAGCCACTATTGAACTTTTTATGACTGTATTTCTTTTAGATGACTCGCTTTTATTTCCACCAGCAGAGCTAGCAGATAAAGACGGCCTACTTGCAATAGGTGGAGATCTTTCTCCAGAAAGGCTTCTTTTAGCCTATTCAAAGGGAATTTTCCCTTGGTACAATCCAAATGAGCCTATTTTGTGGTGGTCTCCAGACCCAAGGCTTGTACTTTTTCCTAAAGAGCTGCACATCTCAAAAAGGTTAAAAAGAATTATAAGACAAAAAAAATTTCAGGTTACCTTTAATAAGGCATTTAAAGAAGTTATTGCTTCCTGTGCCCATGTTCGTATTTTAAAAGGAGAAGAGACTTGGATAGGCCCAGACATGATCACAGCATATACAAGACTTTATGAACTTGGATTTTGCATGAGCGTAGAGGCATGGCTAAATAAAGAGCTGGTTGGCGGACTCTATGGTGTATTAATCGGAAAGGTATTTTTTGGAGAAAGTATGTTTTCTAAAGTAAGCAACGCCTCAAAGGTTGCTCTTGTTCAATGTATATCAATGTTACAGTCAAAGGGGCTGAAATTAGTAGATTGTCAGGTAGAAACTAGCCATCTTAAAAATTTTGGTGCCAGATTAATACCTAGAAAGCAATTTATTTCTTTTTTAGAAAAATGGACAATTCCTTTGAAAACAATAAACATCTAACCATATAACTACTAGTTGATGGCAAGGATGCTACTGTGAGATGCTGTCCAGAGGAAGCCTGAGTGCAAAACTGCAAGCTTCGGCCGATTCCTCTAGAAGAGATTCAAACTGGAACTAAACCAGAAAAAGAGCTGGGTGGTGCCAGTGGACCAGTGCAAGTTTTTGGGATTTTCATTCAGTGGAAAGAAAATCATCTGACACAAGGAGAATCTGAAGCGCTTCAATACAAAGTTCGCAAGCGGACAGGTAGAAACTGGAGAGTCTCGTCATGGAATACTGGCTCAAGAAGCTAAACGAGTTTCTTTGGATGTGGTGTCACTATTACTGCGTATCTGACTACTATAGGCCAATCTCCAGGGCGGACAAGTGGATACGAAGATGACTCTCAGGATATGCTTTGGGAAAGAATAGAAAACGCCACGAAATTTGGCAAAAATTTCTTGAAGTTGGAATGCGATTTAGCCAGGCCAAAAAGGTTAGGGCAAACTCCAAAGAATACAGTCGCCTAGGCCATGACGTTTACTACTCAATCAGGCACGACAAATAGCTGGCTAAAAGAACTTGCCTCATATCTGTTAGAGACATCTGGCTAAGGGCTAGGGGAAACCCGTCTTTACCCAATTTGGATAATCTAATAAATTTAATCAGCAGGCAGTGCATTCCATGTAAACCAAAAATAGATTGTCATCGCAATTGCTAACATAATTTTATTTGGTTCTGTGGCGAAACAATAGGCGCGGACATTTCTTCGGTATATCAAACTGCTTAAAGGAAAAGTCAGCCTTAGTTGCGGTATGTTTCGTCTAAATATTCCCGGGAAGGGATATCTTTCATTTTTTGTAACAATTTCCTTTTTTCCAAGAGAACGCTTTAAGATACCGATTTCTTTCCCTTCCCAGACTATTTTGTATTCTCGATAGCGCAAAAACAATTTTTTACGCAACAATTTTGTTTTTTTGCTTTCAAGGATTAGCCTATCTCCTTTATACAATTGGAAATCCCACTCGCCCGCATCATACGAACCTTTGTATTCTTCAGTGTTTCTTTCATCAATAATTTTAACAAAAAATTTATTTTGGGTCAGAGGTCCCCAGAAACTTTGAAATACTATTATTTCCATGATTGCTATCCCTGTGATTTATTAGGAGCATATGTTTGTGTTTATTCTTTCCGAGCCTGTTCAAAAAATTCCAACAGACTTTGAGTGTGAAATAAAATAATTTCGTCCAAGTAGTTTGGTTTAAGAATTTGACACCTGTCGGTACCATATTTTAGCAATAAATAAGTGAAACAAAAAAATGAAATTGTGGTTAGGAAGCAGTAATTGAACGCTATCACTTTACCTAGCACTTCTTTTGACGCCATTTCAAAAGGTTTGGCATAACTTTTATTTCCACATAACTCGAGGGTGAGTTGCCGCCAAGAAGCACAGCGGATTGGTGGTAACTGCACCCGCTTGTTGAGCCTGTAGAAAAACACATAACTATGCCATTTTATTAATGATTTTTGGGTTCATATATGCTATACAACGGTTAACAGCATATAGAAAAGGATTGACGGATGGCACGGTTTAAGGAGTATTCATACAGTCAAGGCGTATTTAAGACTATATTCTTTGAGAAACAGATTTTGCCAGGCACTTTTGAATATACACTTAATTATCTAATCGATAATGAAGTTGACCTTTCAGTATTTAGAGA
>CAYMRT010000281.1:0-2504 GCA_964392885.1 uncultured Desulfobacterales bacterium
TCAAACGCTCCTAGCTTTCCAAGCCATCCTCCTTGCCCCCATACCAAGTGGCATATAAGCATGTACACAAAGGTACTCCAAAGTACAGTGAAAAACAAAAATGCCTTTTTTGCCTTACAAGTCCCCTGTAAAAGAGGGCCAAGCCAGGTGTCATAAACATAACCAGGGCTTGAGTCTCCGCTGTTCATAAAAATCCTTCCTTATATATTAGAAGTTATAGGCCGTCTCACTATGTTGTGATAGATCGAGGCCTTGAACTTCATCCTCTTCAGATACTCTCAGACCAAAAATGCCATCAATTACCTTTAAGAGGATGAAAGTTACAATCAGGGTGTAAATAAGAACTACTACAGAGCCAAACAGTTGAGTGCCAAAAAAGCCAGGATTGCCAAAAAATAGTCCGTCTGCCCCACCAGGATTTACAGATTTAGAGGCAAAGAGACCTAAAAGAAGTGTTCCTGTAAGACCTCCAACTCCATGAATGCCAACTACATCAAGACTGTCGTCATATCCGAACTTATTTTTTAGAGATACAGCAAAGTAGCATACTATTCCTGCAATAATGCCAATGATAATAGCTGAATTTGGCCCAACAAATCCTGCTGTTGGAGTTACAGTTGCAAGGCCTGCAATGGCACCAGATGCAGCCCCAAGAGTGGTCGCTTTGCCTTGCCTTATTTTTTCCATTAAACACCATGAAGCCATGCCAGCCATACCTGCAAGATGGGTTGCAACAAAAGCTGTTGCTGCAATTCCATCAGCGGCAAGTGCACTTCCACCGTTAAAGCCAAACCATCCAAACCATAAAAGACCAGTTCCGAGAAGGGTCATAGGCAGGTTATGAGGCATAAAACTTCTTTTGCCAAAGCCCCTTCTTGGACCTATAATTATAGCTGCTGCAAGCGCTGCCACTCCACAGGTAAGGTGCACTACCAGTCCGCCAGCAAAGTCCAAGACCCCTTTTTTAGCAAGCCAACCACCTCCCCATATCCAGTGGCATACAGGGTTATATACCAAAATGGCCCATAAAAGACTAAATATTACAAATGGCCCAAACTTTATTCTTTCTGCAAATGCACCTGTTATGAGAGCAGGTGTAATTACAGCAAACATGCACTGATAAATCATGAAAACAAGATGGGGAATGGTGGTAGCGTAAGTATCACTTGGAGCAGACCCTACGCCTTTAAGTCCAAACCAAGAAAGATCGCCAATGAAGCCAGCCACATCTGGACCAAAAGACATGCTATAACCAAGATATACCCATTCAAAGCTTATTATTGCAATCATAAATAAACTATGCATTACAGTGCCGAGCACATTTTTGCTCCTTACCATGCCACCATAAAAAAGTCCAAGGGCCGGGGTCATTAACAAGACCAAGGCCGCAGAAACCAAAATAAAAGCTGTGTCTCCTGAAGAAATCTGTCCCATTTTTCTGTCCCTCAATAAAGCTTATTTGATATAGCTAAGTTATGCTTTTGCAAAGGGTTTGCCAGATTTAAGCATTGTTTAACTTGCTGAAATTATTGTATTTTATTTGAGGAAGAGACAGGTAAATTTTACAATTTTGTTATATTTGCATGGTGTTATTACATTTTTGTTTTTTTATCGTTGGACAAATTTTTACAAAATTTGTCTCTTAAAAGGCGAATTTTTTTACAAGGAAATAGGTCATTTTAAAAAAATTAAAAAAAACCATGTGTTCTTAAGCAAAAAAGAGGAAAAGTAAACTTAAGTATGGCACCTACCTTGAATTTTCCACATTTAAAATACATGAAAGGAGAATAGATAGTATGAAGGTGGCAATTTTATTTATTTCTATTCTTTTATTTATTTCTGCTCCAGCCATTGGAGTTACATGAGGGATAGACAGGCCTCTTGGATCAGACGGCTATGGCAAAAAAAACGTAAAGGTCGTTGTTGCTAAGAAAAAACAACAAAAACAATCAAAGTCAGACATAGTTTTTGTTAACAGTGAAGAAATCGTTAATAAATAAAATTTTAATTAGCTTAAGGGGCTGATTTTATCTAGATGATGATTTTTAGTCTAAATTAGCCCCCTTTCTTTGCGTTTCTTCTTTTGAAACAGTCTTGAGATTCGAAAAATTTCTCTATACCAAAATAAAAAAATACCCCTTAAATTCTTCTTTTACTTCTTATTGTTCTAAGATTTTATTTTATTTAACATTATGTTTTTTTATTCTCTGTGTTCAACTTTTAATAAGTTCTACAGAACTAAAAAAGATTTATATATAATTGCTTTTTTTATATATAGAGATAAGACTATAACAAAATTAATTTTTATTACAGGCTAAAAATATATAATAATAAATGGATAAAGTCTGTCTTTTCATATGTTTTACTTTAATATTTTCTATTTTTAGTGTTCATCACTCCTACATTTTTGCTCAATCTCAAAAGACGATAGTAATCATCAGATATAGGATAGAACCAAATTTTTTTTCAACGGCAGTGGCTGGAATTAAAGAGTCACTTAAAAA
>CAYMRT010000282.1:0-2725 GCA_964392885.1 uncultured Desulfobacterales bacterium
TTTTCCTTACCATGCTTAACCTGAGGGTGCCGACGGCGAGAGAACGCCAACTTTTTACCTCGGGCTCAAGAACTAGTAGTCTCCTTAATATGCATTGGGAAATCCGGATTGACCCAAAATACCAGCGTCGCTACGCTCCGATAGGTGGCAACCTTCCCGTGGAATATGCAATTACATCAGCTATTACAAAGCGTTTCGAAGACATTCTACAATAAATTATATGAGCTCTATGGATTTTGAACGAGAATACATAAAACAAGCTGCTTAAAAATTTGTGTCCATTTTTACTTGACCACTACACTCCTTTCGGTTTGTTTTTTTTTAAATTACTCAAACCGTTAGAAGGAAAAGTGCCTTTTTCTCCCTCCAACTCTAAAATTCACACAAAAATATTTTACACTACCTTCATTATGTGCCTTCAGACTTTCAACTTTCAATATAAGCTACAATCGCTTCTTGAATATTTTTTAATGATCCTACGCGTGTCTTCCCCTGAGAGATACAACCAGGAGAGGAGAAACTTCAGCTACAAAAATACCATCCTCATTTTGTTCAATAATAACTCGATATTTCATGGATTCTTCCTATTTCCCCTTTTGTCTAGCAAATTCTATATAACTTCTCTTTTTCCCTTATGCATTTTGATTTCAAGCCTTCTCCACTTCCACATAAACTTAGCCTTTACATCTTCTGGAACAAAATCGGTCATAATACGTGCAATATTGCTAATCCGTGGATATAGATAAGAGCTAGCAAGAAGAGGACTCTTTTCGGGAAGAACAAGAGTTAATATAAAGATAAGTATTGCTGCAATTAGCAATGCCTTTAAAAAGCCAAATGCACCTCCAAGCAATCTATCCATCCATGACAAGCTTAATGCCCTAAAAATTCCTTTTATAATGATACCAAGAATTGCAAAGATTAAATAAACAACAATAAAAATCAGGAAAAATGCCAATAAATCTCGCCACATCGGATTTTTAATGAAAAGTTCAAGGCGTTGTGATACAAAACTGTATTGATTGGCTGCAAGCCAAAAACCACCCAAGACCCCTACAATACCAGCTACAGTTCGACTAAAACCCGTAAAAAGTCCTCGAACAATAGCTATTATAAAAATAAACCCTAGTATAACATCAAGCCAATTTAGATGAATTGTTGTTATAAAATGTACAATGTCCATATGCTAAATAAATCAGATAACACCCTTTCTGGCAAGAAATCTAAGTTCTTTTTTGGCCTTTTTTGTAAGTTGATAATATGTATGGTTCATATGCTTTGGTTTTCTAAGGCCTGGCTTAAATAAAAAAGTGCCCTGCACTCTCTCAAACCAACCGCTCTTTTCTATAGCAACAAGTAGATCCATGGTCTCTTTAAGCTCTCTTTTTATACGCCTTGATAAAAACTTAGCACAATCTGGCCCATTTTCGCTTATGTCCAAAATAATCTGCTTTTCTATTTTGGAAAGTTCACTCCAAGGCTTCATTGATAGTTCCTATAACCTAAGATTTCTTTTGCCTTTAGATGTGCCTCATTTAGCATATTTTCTAAAAGAGACCTCTTTTCCTCTACTTTTTTTCCTTTCACTTCTTTTCCCACATAAATTGGAGCACCGTAAACCATAGCTACTTTTGAAAATGGGAGTGGCAAAATTAATCTATCCCACGAGTTAAACCTATAAGCAGGAGTCGCGTCCATACTTACAGGAATTATGGGAAGACCAGTATCTCTTGCAAGGATAATAGCTCCAATTTGTGCCTTAAGGGCAGGTCCTTTTGAACCATCGGCAACAATGCCGGCGCTGAGATTGTATTTTTTTAAAAGCCTTGTCATATCTCTTATAGCATAAAGCCCGCCTTTTAGTCTTGAACCTCTTACTGGATATTGCCCCCAAAGCCTTAAAGCCCTTGCCACCCATTCTCCATCTTTACTAGCACTTACCATAATGGCAGCAGGAAACTTCCTAAAATGATACAATATGTAAATAAGGCCGCAGTGCCACAGTGCCACTATCACTTGCCTTTTTTTATCAAACATAGCCTTTGAAGAAGGATCGGCCTCTAGAACAAAACGACAAGTAAAAAGCCAAGCCTCAACAAATTTAAGACATATTTTTAATGCTATATTTTTAGAGTTATTATCCACTTTATTTATTCTAAGTTTTTAAATGCCTTTTAAAAATAAACTGCCAAAAGGAGTAATTATAGCTCCTTCAATAGTCTGATTTGCCTCTAGTGTTGTTTGTGGCCAAACAATTACATCTTTTAAATAAACATTATCCGCAATTTTTACCCCTTGTCCAATAACTACCCTTTCTCTCAAAACAACTCCATCTGAGATCTCGCACTCATCTGAAATAAAATTTTTCAACCCACTTCTGTCAAGGAGCTCAAAGTTTGCCTTTAAATATGAAAAAGGAGTTCCAATATCGTACCAAAGCCACTTTTCTCCATCTTCTGTAATATCTTCTCCTCTAACAAAACATATTCTTTTCCCTAATAAAATTGCGTTCTTCAGAAAGGAAATAAGGCCAAGCGGTTCTCCTTTTTTAACTTTTTTAAAAAGATCTGCGTTAAATATAGAGACCCCTGTATATGCAAGGGCATCTGTATTGTCATTTTGAGAAAAATCAAGGATCATATCTTTTTTACATAAAATTTTATTAAACTTAGGATAGTTATGAAGACATAAAAGGGCATCTGCATCAAGCTCTTTATAAGCTTCA
>CAYMRT010000283.1:0-3221 GCA_964392885.1 uncultured Desulfobacterales bacterium
AATAAAATACCTTTGTAAAGACCTAATTGATCGTGGGATAGCGCTAGGTTTTTCCTCTTTAAGGGCTGATGCTATAAACGAAGATTTTGTTGAGCTAATGATTGCATCCAAAAATTTTACTGCAACTATCGCTCCAGAAGCAGGTTCAGAGGTATTGAGAAAGAGAATCAACAAAAATCTTACTGAAGAACAAATACTTTTGGCAACAAATTTACTTGCAAAAGGAGGAATTAAAAATTTAAAGCTTTACTTTATGATTGGTCTGCCATTTGAGGAATCTTCTGATATAGAAGAGATTATTTTACTTATAAGAAAGATAAGGCAAGAGTTTATAACATCTTCTAAGGGGTATAGAAGACTTGGAAATATTGTTATTTCTATAAGTAGTTTTGTGCCAAAGCCTTGGACTCCATTTCAATGGGTTGGGTTTGAGCATCCAGAATCACTTAAGAAAAAAAGACTTTTTTTAAAAAAAGCCTTAAAAGGCCTTTCAAACATAGTTCTTCGCCTTGATTCATTAGATGAGGCAATTGCACAGGCAATTTTAAGCAAAGCAAATAGAGAAGATGGTACTAAAATAATTTTTAGTTTTGCAAAGGGTAAAAGTATCAAAAGACAGATAAAGGAAAAGTTATTTGTTGCCGAAAATTATTTTAGAACCCTTGAAGCCGATGAGCCATTTTGCTGGGAAGTTATTAGTCACAGAGTGAAACGTAATTATCTTTTTTCCCAGTGGAAAAAGGCACAGGCTCAAGTTGAGACTTCATTTTGTAATATTGGAAAATGTAAAAGATGTGGAGCATGTGAATAAGAGATGTTGGTAAATGATGACATAGAAAGAAATGAAGGTTTAGGTGAAGAGTCATTAAATAAACATCCAGATATAATCCCTACTTCACCGTTAGAAATTGCCCAGTGGATTAAAGAGTCACAAGAGTTAACAAAGGTTGGCTCTGATGTCATGGCTATTGCCATGGATCTTCCGCCTAGCCCAAGAATTGGACATGAGAATCTATTCAAGGCCCTTGAAATTGTTTTAAGAGAATTTTTTATAGAGATTCCTGAAGAAATTGCTACTAAAATAAAATCAGGAGAACTTGATATATTTAGTTTTGTTGCACCTGCCCAAGAAAAGCAACTAAAACCAAGATATGTAGAGATTAATACCCTTCCAGGCATATCTACATTGACTATAAAAGGAGAAGAACCTGTTGATGGAGAAGATAGCTACTTTAAGCTCTTTTTCGATTTCCAAATGAGACCAGGCAAGGTCCTGCCTGATGGGACAATAGATTTTCGAGAAGTAAATCGATTTCCTCAAGCCTCAAAAGATCAACTGGTAATTAGAGTCTATGAACCAACACTTGGCACATATGGTACTGATATTTACGGATATCCTGTAAGGGCAACTCCAGGAAAGGCCTCAGAAATAAAAATAAAAGACGGGCTTTATTCAAAAGATGGCATAGATGAGGAAAATAATAGGACTTTTAAAGACTATTTTAGCAAAAAGGCAGGAATCATTATATGTGATTTTTCCGGTAGCCCATCAGAATCAAACTTGAGAGAAATTTCAGTAAAAAATGAAATAAAAGTAAAAGATATTGACTTTAGCACTGGCAATTTAAAAGGCGATACAAACGAACTTCGCTGCAAGGCAGACATTATAGTAGAAGGAGATATAAAGGGTTGTTTTACTGTAATTATTGATGGAAAATTAACGGTTAAAGGTGCAGTAGAAGGTGAAACTGTAGATGCCACTGGTCCTGTGATAATAAATTTTGCAAAAAATTTTGTAAGATCTGGCACTGACATGGAGGTCGGGATTGCTAGAAATGCCAAGCTTACTGCAGAAAATAAACTTTATATTAAAAAAGAGTTAAGTGATGGAATAGTCAAGGCAAATGAAATACTTTTAACACCTAAGGGAGTACCTGAATTCTTGCTAGGAAGATGTGAAATTATTGCCAATAGATTAATTGCTGAAGCGGTTAGCGTTAGAAATATAGTGGAACTTAATATTGGAGAGGGACTCTTTAAGACCTTAGAACAGCTTAAACTTCAAAAAACTGAATTAGAGGCTGAACTTGCCAAGAATCTCGATAAGTTAAAGAGTAGGGGGGCAATTTTTGGAGAAAAACTAAAGCTTGCAAAGAGTTTTGTTGATGAAAGACAAAAAAAGGTTCTTCCTGTGCTTAAGCAATTTGCAACAATGATACTTCTTGGCAATCTTAGCTTTGAAAAAATAAAATCTAGAATGGAAAACATTGAACACAGCTTAGGCTCCGATCTTAAGATGCTTACAAAACACCTTCGTTTTATGGTAGATCAACAAGAACAGTTAAGTAAAATTAGAGAGAAACTAGATACACTTGAAGCTCATATTAAAGAGATTGAAGAAGAGATATCAGAGTTATATGTAGATATAAAAGGTAAGATGACAAAGGCAGGGCAGATAAAGATAAAATGCAATGGTTTTGAAAAGAAATGGACAAATAGAAGCTTAAAAGGAGAAAGCTTTCAACTGATAATGAGCTATGATATCGATTCTGGCCCCAAGGTCAAATTTTTATCTATGTAATTTTTCTCACTTCCAAGCGGATCAGGAGCTAACTCCCCTTTTAATCCCAATTTTATAGCAGCCCTTGCAAGCCTATCAACAATCTCATTTTCTACATGGCCACTATGACCTCTGATCCATTGCCAATCGATTTTATGTATGGTGTTTAATTTATCTAGTTTTTTCCATAGATCTATATGTTTTACTGCCCTTTTTTTCCCAAGCATCCAGCCTTTTGATTTCCATTTAGGAAGCCAACTTGTAATGCCATTTTTTAAGTAAGCCGAATCTGTATAGAGAACAACTTTACAAGGCCTTTTTAAGGCCTCAAGTGCCCTAACTGCTGCAAGAAGTTCCATGCGATTGTTAGTAGTATTAGGGTAAAAACCCGATAACTCTTTTTTATGCTTTCCATATTTCAGCAAGGCTGCCCATCCGCCTGGACCAGGATTTCCAGAGCAGGCTCCATCTGTAAATATCTCTACAATATTTTCACTCATTTACTTAGGTTTCTGACATACATAGAGTGTTACAATACCAAGGCTCATAGACCTAAAAGAGACATTTATAAAACCTGCCTTTTTTAAAAGGTTACAGACCTCTTTTGGTGAATAAAATGTATCTATTGAACTTGCAAGGTACTTATATGCCTCTTTATCTC
>CAYMRT010000284.1:0-3687 GCA_964392885.1 uncultured Desulfobacterales bacterium
CAAGGATTATGAAAACAAAGACTTGGTTATTATTGGAATCTTAAAAGGTGCTTTTATCTTTATGGCTGATTTGGTAAGGCAGATAGACCTACCAATTGAAATAGATTTTGTGCGCTTACATAGCTATGGATCAAAAACCGAGTCATCAGGTCAGATTTCTATAACAAAAGATGTAGAGCTTTCTCTTAAAAACAAACACGTATTAGTTGTAGAAGATATTATTGATACTGGCTATACCCTTAAATATCTAAAAAATATGCTTAGCTTGCACGAAACAGCTTCTGTCAAGATATGCTGTTTAATTGACAAAAAAGAACGAAGAAAAGTGGATATTGATGCAGACTATGTAGGATTTGAAATTGCCAGAGGTTTTCTAGTAGGATATGGCTTGGACTTTGATGAACAGTATAGACATCTTTCTGGTATATATCATTTAAGTCCTCGTTATGAGGCAAAAGGATTTATTCCTTCAGACAGATAATTTTTAGCTAACCCATACTGTTTGGCAAAAAAGTAGCCATTTGCGGAAATACAATTAGGAGTATTATGCAAATAATAAAGGCAGGGATAAAGTAACAAACCCCTTTAAAAACCATTTCTAGAGAAATATCTTTTGCTGTACCTGCAACGACAAAAGTATTAATGCCAACCGGGGGTGTAATGGCACCCAGGGTAGTAATGATTGTAATAATTATAGAAAACCACATGGGGTCATAGCCCAATTTTTCAGCAACAGGGAAAAAAATAGGAATTGTAATCATAAGCAGCCCAAGGGCATCCATAAAGGCTCCACCTATAATATAGACCAAAAGCATAAGAACAAGAACTACGCTCTTTGACACATTAAGCCCTGCAACAAAAGAAGCAGCCTCAAAAGGAAGCCGTGTTATTGACATAAATTTCCCAAATATTACAGCTCCAGCCACAATCATTATAATCATACATGAAGTTTTCACAGTGTCTTTCATTGCCTTTTTTAGCCCTTCGAGCTTAAGGCTCCTACCTAAGACAACTATTATTAAGGCAAAGAGACTTCCTGCTGCTCCAGCCTCAGTTGGAGTAAACCAGCCTAGATAGAGGCCAGACATCACCATGGCAAAAAGTATAAGCATTTCTACCGAACCAGGAAGGCTTTTAAATCTCTCTTTTAATGAAAAAGGTTTAGCACTTGGACCTAGTTCGGGTCTAAGCCTACAAATTACCCATATTGAACTCATTAATAAGACAGATAATACGACTCCAGGTATTAAAGAGGCAAAGAAAAGCTTAGCAATAGAATGCCCTGTATATAACCCAATTACTATAAGCACTACACTTGGTGGAATGACAACTCCAAGGGTTGCACCACTTGCCACACAGCCGGCCCCAAGACGTTTATCATATCCCAACTTCTCCATTTGAGGGAGGGCCACAGAACTCATGGTAGCTGCAGTAGCTGCATTTGAACCACAGATTGAAGCAAACCCAGCACATGCCAAAATAGTAGCCATAGCTATTCCACCCCTTATGTGTCCAAACCATGTATGTGCTGTCTGATATATCCGTTCACTTACACCAGCATAAAAACAAATGTTCCCCATAAAAATAAACAGGGGAATTACTGCCAAACCATAAGAAGAAAATACTCTCCAAAGCTCCGAAGTAACAGAGGAAAGAGCCGCCTCAGGAGTGACTACTATGGAAAAACCCACATAGCCAACAAGAGCCATTGCAAAGCCTACTGGCATATTAAACAAAAAAAGTACAACAATTAGGCAAATAATCCCTATCAAACCAACTGATATTGGTTCCACTTTTTTATTAATCCCTCAACTTTATGCACTCAAGATAAATAGAGTAAACTATATTAAGACAAAGCACCAAAAGTCCAAACGCAACTGCAATAGTAATAGGATAGAAAGGCAACCTAAGGGTTTCTGAAAGCTCACCACTTTCTTTAAAGCTAAAAGCCATGCTTAGCATTTTTTTTGAAACTAAAAAAAAGAAGGCCACACAGGCTATTTTCCCTAATAAAGAAAGAACAAGCCTAACTCTTTGGGGAAATTTCTTAAAAAGGATGTCAACTGCAATATGAGATTTTTGCTGATAGCTAAATCCTAAACCAAGCCCTGTTATTATTGCACTTCCATACCCCATTAACTCAAAGGAACCTGTAAGAGGGTAGCCAAAAGGACGAAAAAGCATATTTACAGCAGCAATAAGCATTATTGATATAAGAGCAACTATGGATAATGCCAGACAAAAGTTATTAAGTTTTTTCATTTATATTTTGTGAAATTAAATTGCCACCGCTTAAAACGGTGGCATCACATTTTTTTACATTATTTTCCAAACTCTTTCTCGTACTTCTCTTTAAGCCTTAAAATATCCTTAAAAAATTTTCTAGCAGGAAGCCCTTTGGCCTCAACCTTTTTTAACCACTCATTCTTTATTGGCTCAACCTTCCTATGCCAAAGCTTATACTCATCGTCACTTAGAGTGATAACCTCTTCCTTATAGTGCTCTTTTGCCCAGTTAAGCGACTCTATTACGTGTTTATCAATATATTCGCCTGTCCACAAAGAGTGTTCTCTTGAAAGATCATCAATTACCTTTTTCACTTTGTCGGGCAGTGAGTCCCACTTCTTTTTATTCATTATCACTGCAAAAGAGGTGGTTTGCATATTACATATGGTTACATATCTGCAAGTCTCTGCAAATTTAAAATCTTTTAAAATATCAAGAGAAGAAAAAATTCCCTTTACAATACCCTTTTGAAGGGCCTCTGGAGTCTCTGACATTGGCATTGCAACAGGAGTTGCCCCCAAAAGTTTTAGAGGTTTTACCCCTGCACCTGTACACCTTAACTCATATCCTTTCAAATCTTTTAATGAACGAATGGGGGTCTTTGACATAATGTTTGCAGGAGGTGCAGTAAAAAGAGCAATTACTTTGACCTTCGAAAGGCTCTTAGGCTTATATTTTTCATAAAGGTCAAATAACACTGCATTTGCAACCTTTGAACTTGAAAAACCTATTGGCAAATCCATTCCTTCAAGAAGCGGGAAACGACCGGGCTGATAAGCAAACACTATAACGCCAATATCAGCAACACCATCAATAACCCCATCCATCATATTTTTTGCACCAAGGAGCGTAGAACCAGGAAAAGTCTTTATGTTGACTATGCCTGCTGTCCTAAGCTCAACCTCCGTTTTCCACTTTTCCATTTGAACACAAGGGAACGTGGAAGCAGGAGGAAAGTTGGCATAAGTAAGAGTGATAGACTGGGCATTAACAGTGCTAAAAAAAGATATGATCAAAAAACTAACAAAAAGGAAAAAACATAAAAAACTCTTGGAATTCATTTTGGCCTCCTTTTTTATCTATTATCAAATATCCTTTTGGATTTTCTTTCTGATCTTGGCAGTGCACCATAATCAACAATTTGTATTTCTGGAGAGATCATAATCTGATTTTTAATCATCTTTTTTATCTTTTTAGAAATATCCTCATCCCATGCAGGATCTCCCTGAGCATCACGCTCTACCTTAACAATCATAAAATCCTTTGCATCTCTTCTTTCAAGAATGATGTTGTACTCGCTTGAAATACCATCTATCTCTGAAAGCACCTCATCTATCTGCCCAGGATAAATATTTACACCTCTAAAAATTATCATATCATCACTTCTTCCAAGAATTCTAT
>CAYMRT010000285.1:0-2592 GCA_964392885.1 uncultured Desulfobacterales bacterium
CACTTTCTACCTCAATAATTCCATCATGTTTGGTTATAATAGAATAACAAATAGACAAACCCAAACCACTTCCAGTTTCTTTAGTAGTAAAATACGGCTCAAAAATATTTTTTATTATATCCTTTGGAATACCAGGGCCAGTATCAGAAATACTAACGCAAACCCAATCTCTTTGAATACTATAAGTAGCTGGCTTAAAATTTGATATATTTTCAATCCTTATTAAAATTGAGCCCTTGTCTTCCATGGCTTCTTTGGCATTTAAAACTATATTTTGAATAACTTGACTAAATTGTCCTTTATCTACATCAACCAACCACAAGCCATCTCCAATTTCTGTTTTGAGTTTAATTCCACTTCCTCTTAGAATAAATTTGGCAGATTCCATTACTATTTCCTCAAGTCTCTGAGCCTCTTTTACAGGTGCTCCCCCTTTGGCAAAGGTAAGAAGCTGTTGTGTAAGGGTGGTAGCTCTTAAACATGCTTTTTCTGCCTGTTCTAAGATGCCTTTTTCTCTTTCTGTTAAATTTGCAGATAGGCTAACCAAATTAATACTTCCCAGTATTCCAGTTAAAATATTATTGAAGTCATGAGCTATACCACCAGCTAGCACACCCACTGCTTTTAATTTTTCCATTTTAAATAAATCTTCTTCCATACGTCTCTGCTCAGTTACATCTCTGAACACAAATACCATACCTTGAATTTCCCCTTTAGAACCTTTGATTGGTGCACCACTTGCTACAATAATTCTTTTATCTCCATCTTTAGCCTTTAATAATGTATGATTTGGAAATTCAGCTAACTCTCCCTTTTTAACCCTTTCCATAAACGAATCTAATAGAGGCCTTTCGCTTTTTTCCTCTATAACGTAAAATACGTTTTTTATATTTTGACCTTTTGCTTCCTTTAAAGACCAACCGGTCAATCTCTCAGCTATGCCATTCATTATTTCAATGTTTCCATTAATGTCAGTGGTTATTACCCCATCGCCAATGCTTTTTAATGTAATGGCAAGGCGCTCTTTCTCATTCTCAAGTGCTCGAACTGCCTCTCTTAATCGGGTCTCACTCTTGCTAATTATTTCAAGCTGCATCCTTGATTCATTAATTTTCTCTTTAAGAGCAAACAACATACGCAAAAAGCTATCCTTTAAACATTTGAGCTCGTATTTAAAGTATTGTGGTATTTCAACATTGTATATTCCCTTTGAAATCTTGTCAGCATAATCGGTCAAACTTAAAATTGGAGTAATTATTGTCTTTTGAATATTTTGAATAATCAGGCCTGCAATGACTATTGTAAAGAGAAGCGTCAGTACATTTATAAAAATAAATTTATATTTTGATGAAAAAAGCTCTGACTTTTTTACGCCGATACCAATAAAACTCTGCCAACGAGGATAATATTTATAGACACTAACATAAGAAATATCATTAATATAGAATTCAGTAAGCCTTCTTTTTTCGCCTCTTTTTATGGCATTGACTAGGTTGCTAATACTTTGTTTTGCAAGATTGCTTGGCAATAATATGCTACCATCTTTTTGCACTACAAATACAAAACAAGTTTTACAAAAATGATATTTGGAAAACTCCTTTAATGATATTTCTTTAATTTCAGCTTGATGAGACAAACTATCTTCAAGCCCAACCCTTTCTAAGGTCTTATAACGCCGTTCTACTACTGAAATAAGTTCGTTTAAATGAGTGCGAAGTATTTTTTGTCCAAAGTTTTGGATTATATCTTCCATTAAAAAGATTCCAGAGAAAAAAAGGGGCAATAGAAGAGTAAGTATTAATATTGCGACAGTTAAATGGAAATATTCTTTAAGAGACTGTAACCTCAAGCGAGGAAAACTATCCAATAATCTTTTCATTTAGCTTTTATTCCTAAAAATATCTATTTTATAACAAGATCAACCGCCTCAAGTGCTCTAAATGGAATATGAATATTAAACCGCCTTGCTGTCTTCAAACTCACAAAGGCCACCTGTAGGGCAGGCCTTGGCACCGTTTGATATATAGTACTTTTTTTATCAAAGATATCGGCAAGCATTTCACCAACTTCTTGGCCACAGTAACTAAATGGATTGAATAAACCTGCGATAATATTGCTATCTTTAAGCCATAAAGAAATCTCTTTTTTTTCAATATCAAGAGTTAGAGCAGTTACCATAGGAATTTCTACGCTATTTAATTTTGCTCTATTTTTAAAAGCCCCAACTATACCACCATACACATCAACATTATGTAACCTCATCTGCTCTAGAACCCAATTCATGCCCTTAGCCACATCAAGATAAATGATCTTAAAACCATGCAACCCTTTATCACCAAGACTGTCACATGCCAATTTGAATATCATATCTGCTGGAATTCTAGAATCGTAAACATAGGCATATTTTTTGGCAGTTGGCAAAATAAGCCTTGCAATCCTAAGAAGCTTTTCAGGCGGATACATTAAATACACACCACTTAAATTTGTATTAGGCGGTTTAGTTACAGATGGAATCATTTGCAAGGCAACCGACTTTAGAACAGGACAAAACAATTGAGGTACACGAGTCTGCTGCAATATTTTTCGTGCATA
>CAYMRT010000286.1:0-21625 GCA_964392885.1 uncultured Desulfobacterales bacterium
CTATATTGTGGAAGGAAAGGTACTAAGGAAGATACTTGAAGATGATGTTGAGCTTATGCAATTTGGCTTTGAATATTTGAAAGTGGCAATATTTGGTGCTGATTCTGATGTAATAAAACTCAGGGAAGAGATTTTAAATGCTACTGTCAAAAAGATAATAAAAAGGAGAAAAAAGAGGCGCCGTAGGCTGGAGCGTTTGGCAAGAGGACGTAAGTAATTAATATTAAGTGAGAATTTTAATTAAAGATATAACATTTTCTTATTCTGGACAAGAACAGCCTTTATTTAAAGATTTATCTTTTAGTATCCAAGGGCCTGGATTTTTTTCTCTTTTTGGATTCTCTGGCTGTGGGAAATCTACTTTAGCACGCATTATTGCTGGCCTTTTGATATCACAAAAAGGAGGTGTCTTCTTACCTGACAAAGCAAAATGCCTTTTATGTTACAATTCTGAGAGGCTCCCTGGTTGGCATTCAGTAGGTGCTCATTTTGAAAAAATTTGTCCATCAAATAAAAAGGAACTACTTAATGAACTAATTTATGAGTTTGCCCTTGGCAATATCCTTAAAAAGAGATTTTTTAGACTTTCAATGGGACAAAAAAATAGGGCAAATCTTATAAGATATCTTGTGCAAGAATTTGATGTGCTTATATGTGATGAAGTACTTGCAAACGTAGATGAGCCATCTCGAAATCATATACTTTCTGTTTTAAAAGATAAGTTTCAAGAAAAGACCATCTTATATATTTCTCATAATGTGGAAGAAGTGTGTTGTTATTCAAAAAAGATCTTTATCTTACCTCAGAAGCAGACTATTGGCTCAAGCAACTTAAAAAGCATAGAGGGTCTTGATTTATCGTCTATTCAAAAGGTAGATAAAAAAAAGTTGCAGGGACTCATTCTTAATGTCTTGGCCTTGGCGTCTTTTTCTAATAGACCAAGTGCATAAGGGCTATGAGGATATTACAATTTGTATGTATTTTTACAATTGGAATAGTTGTTTTAATAAGTGCAAAGCTCATCTTTGGCCTTTCAGATTATATAATTCCGCCTGTTTCAGAAATAAGTGTTTTAATTTTTTTAAAATCGAAAGATTTTATTATCCCATCGATAAATACCCTTTTAGTTGCAATTGCAGGCCATGTTTTAGCCATTTCTTTAGCTGTGGTTGTTGCTTTTCTAGCTAAAGGAGATAGTTTGTGGTCTAATTTGGTAAAAACAGCTGCATATAATTTGCAGTCATATCCTGTGGTTGCTGTTGCACCTATTGCCTTTATTTTTTTAGGAGATGGATTGGCCTCTAGACTATTGATTGCAACTTTGATTTGTTATTTCCCTCTTCTTTTAAGCTTTTTAGGTATTTTTTCAGAGCCAATCACTGATATAGAACATTTTTTTAACCAAACACATAGCCTTGATAACATAACAGAGGTTTCTATAAGAACATTTGAAAACCTTGATAAAATAGTCACTGTCATATCTGGTAGCGGAACATTGGCTATGGTTGGAACTATTGTAGCTGAATTTCTTGCAGCCACAAATGGTATCGGATACGTAATTAGAAAGGCTCTTTACCAAAATAATCTTGCTGCAATTCTTGCAAGCCTTCTTTTTATTGGGCTTTGTTCATCTTTTTATTTAGGAATTGTTGAGTGGCTTGGAAACTTTATTAGAAAAAGACTTATGGGGTTATAATTAGTGCGAAGAAGATGAGTTGTCTTCTTCGTCAAAGTTTTCCTCAAACGTCTCTTCTTCGTTTACATGTTCTTTTCTATAAGAGTCCACATCTGCCATAAGTTTTGGGAGCTTTTTTTCAATAGTTTTGGCAATCTTTTCTGCCTCTTTAAAGTTCCTTAGCTCAATTGCCAGATTTAGATCTTCTACTTCCAGAGACAATACATTGGCTCTTATAATTAGCTCTTCTGCGCCTGGCGGAACAAGTGCCCTTATTTCGTCCATCTGGCTCCTTAGTTTTTTATATTTTTTAATGAGCTTTTTGGTGTTTTCATCCAAAAAGTTTTGCGCACATTCAACGCTTTTTTGGGCATTTTCTTTGGCAAGTTTTGCAAGATATATAGCTTTTCTGTAGGCTCTTTTTGATGCGTATTTTTTGGCTTTTTCAAATAGCCCGACAGATTCATCCCAAAGGGAAGGGCAGAATTTAGGAGCACTTAAAAGAAGGGCATTTTCAAGAATAGCGTTTGCTTCATCTCTTTTTTTACGCCATGTATTTCTAAGCTTAGCACTTGGGGTCTTTTCAATAATTTTTTCAAGTTCCTTTTTAATCTCAGCCTTTATCTCTTGGTGAAGTTTTTTAGGATCAGAAAATGAAAAGCCATATAAAGAGAAAGTAAGTAAAAAAAACA
Organism: uncultured Desulfobacterales bacterium; assembly: GCA_964392885.1. Taxonomy (GTDB): domain Bacteria; phylum Desulfobacterota; class Dissulfuribacteria; order Dissulfuribacterales; family QOAL01; genus JAADCZ01. Next base: position 2,368 of record CAYMRT010000286.1, read on the forward strand.
AAAGAAGTTTGGAAATTAATGTTAAGTGTTGTTTTTTTGAATAAAAATACTGCATTATTTATTTTGTATTATTCTTTAAATTTAAGTTATAAAGAATATGTTCTTTTATCCACTTTGCATCCCACCACTGTCTGGGTGTTACAAAAATGCCATCTAGGATCATGCCAAAGTGTAAGTGATCTCCACCTGCAAGACCTGTTGTGCCAGTTTTGCCAATTATCTGTCCTTTTTGAACCATTTGGTCTTTGGCTACAAGTATTTGGCTTAAATGGGCATAGAGGCTTAAAAGTCCCATTCCATGATCTATTACTATAGTATTGCCGTATATGCCATTGTAACCAGCAAAAATTACCTTGCCGTTATTTGCAGCCGGTATTTTAGCATGAGCAAATGATGCTATATCAACGCCCATATGATAAGCCTGATCAATTTCCTTTCCTTTATAAAAATAGTGACGTTCATCTGCAAAATTAGATCTGGTAGCTCCTGCAAATCTTTTAAACACTCCTTCCCATAGGATTTTATCCTGACTTTTTTGGGAGAGAGACAATAAAAAATTGTTGTTTTTTTCTCTAAGTATTTTATTTACTTTTAAAAAGGTCTTTATAAGACTATCAGATGCAATTTCTGGAAATCTATTTGCAAACTCAGGCATTTTTTTCTGTAAAAATGAATCAGAAATATTTATTTTGTCTTTTCTTTTACGCCTTGGAAGTATTTTATAATAAAAACCACCAATGCCAATATTGCCAGCCCTATCTGTAGCTTCCACATATACTTTCTTAGGATGAAAAACATTAAAGGGGATTGCAAAGAGGGCTCTAAATACCCCGTCATTTCCTTTTATGGCCTTAAAAAAGTGGTTGTCTATTCTAACTCCTGCTTTTTTAACCTCTTCATCAACAGTAAATGAAATTGCTCCACAGCCTCCAACTCTTACATTGTGGGCAGTTGAAAGCACATTTATCATGGGTGGAATATAATCTACATCAATGGGAATTTTTAAAATAGCTAGATTACCTTTTCCACTATTTCTAAGAGATGCATCAAGAGCAGAAATTATAAATGTGACTTTACCTGATTTAATCCCGAGTTTAGCCGGTTGAACATTAAAAGTGATTTGGGCTTCTTTTTTATCAGAACCAAATATTCGGTTACTTATTGGATAAACTTTTTGTAAAAGCTTAAAGTTCTTGTCTTCCTGAAGAACTTTTACCTCTATCATTCTGATTCCTGTTCCATCATCCTTGACTTTTAAGGTCAAACTGCCTTCTTTGCCTAAAATTTCTGGGATATTTAGAGGAGTTATTCTAGGAGGGGTACTTTCAAATAGATTAAAACCCAAATAAGAGGCTATTAGAACAAGGGCTATAATAATTCCTAAAAAAATGGAAGATAGTATCCTTTTCATTTTTGCACCTTTTATATTTAGTTATTCTATTTTTTTGCCATTAAATTCATTCATAGCTGCTTCGATTCCATGCATAATAAAAAATAAAGTAGCATCTTTTGATGTTTCGATAATCCTTTGAAGTTTTTCTACTTCTTCTTTTTCAAAATTTGAGAGCACGTATCGATCCGGAGGAATTTTATTAGGAGGACGGCCAATCCCGATCTTAAGTCTTGGGAACTTTTTTGAATTAACGGCAGTTATAATAGATTTAATACCATTGTGCCCTCCATGACCACCATTTCTTGTAAGTTTTATCTTACCAAAATCTATATCAAGATCGTCATGAATAACAAATAGGTTTTGAATTGGAATTTCGTAATAGTTGAGAACTGTTGCTATTGCTTCCCCGCTTTTGTTCATAAATGTAACGGGTTTTATGAAGAAGATTTTTTTGTCTTGGATAAAAGTTTGCGCAAAGAGATAGTTAGAGTGCTTATCTTCTTTAAAGGATAGAGAGAACTCCTTAATAATTCTGTCAATTACCTTAAAACCGACATTGTGCCTAGTATTTTGGTATCTTATGCCAGGATTTCCGAGACCAGCTATTAAGAATTTTTGCAAAAACGGCCTCTCAAATTGAATAAATTTAAAAATAAAGGGCTTGAAAGTTGGTATATTCAAGCCCTAATTTTTAATAAATAAGTAAGGGTTATTCTGAAGTTTCTTCGCTAGCCTCTTCTACTGCTTCTTCTTCCTCGACCTCTTCTTCAGGAGCTGCTGCTCCACCCACAATCGTAATAAGGGTGGTCTCTGGTGGCTCGGCAAATTCTATACCTTCTGGGGGAGTAAGATCCTTAACATGTAAGGCATCGCCAACATCAAGATTTGTTATATCAATTTCTATTTCTTTCGGAATGTTAAGAGGTAAACATTTAATAGTAACTGTTCTTTGGATCATTTCAAGAACACCGCCAGAGACTTCTACCCCCTTTGCTTTACCTACAGGTTTAATTGGAACCTCTATCTTAATTTTATCTTCTACAGAAATGGCGTAAAAATCTATGTGACGGATCCTATCGTTTACAGGGTGTCTTTGTAGCTCCTTTATAAGAGCAAGCTTTTCATCAGAATCTCCAAGTTTTAAATTAAAGATAACCTGTTCCCCTTCTGCTTTAAAAAGTACTCTATTAAAATCATGTTCATTTACACTAAGGCTAATAGGTTCTATTTTAGGGCCATAAAGTATGCCTGGAATTTTGCCTTGGCGTCTAAGTTTTCTTGCAACGCCTTTTCCTGCTTCATTTCTTACTTCTGCATCAAGATTTATTTGAATCATTTCTCAAGCTCCTATATCTTCACAAATTAATTTTTTTGTTTATACAAAAAGTGAACTTACTGAATCATCATCATGGATTCTTGATATTGCTTCACCTAATAGAGGTGCTACAGAAAATACCCTGATTTTGTCGAGTTTTTTGGCCTTTTCTCCCAAAGGAATGGTATTTGTAACCATAAGGGTTTTAAGTACTGATTTTTGAATTCTATCAACAGCAGGACCTGATAGTACAGGATGAGTAGCACAGGCATGTACCTCTTTTGCTCCATGTTCTACAAGTGCCTGGGCGGCATTACAAAGGGTACCTGCTGTATCAACCATATCGTCAAGAAGTATGGCTATTTTATCTTTGACGTCACCAATTATATGCATTACTTGAGATTCGTTTGCCTTTTCACGCCTTTTGTCAATTATGGCTAGACCGGTTCCAAGACGTTTGGCAAAGGCACGAGTACGCTCTACACCTCCAGCATCTGGAGATACCATAACCACCTCATCCCTCGGAAATTCCTGCAGATGTTTTAGAAGAACTGGTGCGGCAAAGAGGTGATCTACTGGAATGCTAAAGAAGCCTTGTATTTGCCCGGCATGTAAGTCCATGGCTAATACTCGTCTTGCACCTGCAGTAGTAATAATATCTGCTACAAGTTTTGCTGAAATTGGAACCCTTGGAGCGGCCTTTCTATCTTGTCTGGCATATCCATAATATGGCAGTACCGCGGTAATTCTTCTTGCAGAGGCCCTTCTTAGAGCATCTATCATTATTAATAATTCCATCATATGATCATTAACTGGTGGGCAAGTCGGCTGTATTACAAATACATCTGCACCTCTGACATTTTCTCCAATCTCTACAAAGGTTTCACCATCGCTAAATTTTTTTACTTGTGCCCTGCCAAGAGGCATATTTAAAAAGTCACATATCTCTTGGGACAATTCTGGATGAGCATTCCCTGTAAAGATCTTGATTTTATTGATGGACATGACTTTATGCTCCCAAAGAAAACTAAAACGCCTCTTTTGTCATTATGTTTTTATCTTTTAGGCCTAAAAATAAAAATGGCTGGGGCGGCAGGATTCGAACCTGCGAATGCGGGTTCCAAAGACCCGTGTCTTACCACTTGACGACGCCCCAACTCTTTATACGTGTTTTTGATCAAGTGTTTTTGTTACAAGGCAATTAAAGCCAGTATTTTGGACAAGCACCTTTTGTGCTCTTTGTGCATCCTCTTTTGTTTCAAAAACACCAAACACTGTAGATCCGCTACCAGACATTAAAGCAGCTTTTGCTCCTAATTTTACAAGTTGTTCTTTTAACTCTCCTAAAATAGGATACCTGATATATACTGGTTTTTCTAGATCATTTTGCCAAATTTCATCTAAGCATCCTTTGCGAGGCTCAAAAATAGTTTCATAAGTGCGAGTTGTCAACTCGAAATTCTCATAAGCCCATTTTGTGCTTACTGCAAGCTCTGGAAGTATTAACACATAATAATATGGTTTAACATTTACTCTTTCAAGCACAGTACCTGTTCCAGTTCCAAGAGCATTAACCCATTTTTTTATAAAAAACGGACAGTCTGCTCCAATTTTTTCTGCAATATTTAATAATTCAGCTTCCTTTAACAAAAAACCACTTAATTCATTTAATGCCTTAAGAGTAATTGCACAATTTGAGCTTCCGCCACCAAGTCCTCCACCTACAGGTATATTTTTTTCTAATTCTATATATATAGTAAAATTTTTTTTGGTAGAATCAAGAAAGCTTTTAGCCGCTTTATAAACAAGATTTTCTGGGCCTGTTGGAAGCCAATCAGGACATTTAAGGTGTATTTGGCCTTTTGAATTATCAATTAATTCTATGCCTAATGTGTCAAAGAATTCAATTTTTTCAAATAGTGTAATTATCTCATGATATCCGTTTTCAAGCCTATCTTTAATAAAAAGAAACCTGTTTATTTTTGCAGGGGATTTATACCACTTCATTAGCTTGATTTTTTTACAAATTTCATTCTCAGATCAAATAATATGTTGTCGATAAGTGCCGTTTCTTCTTGAGTCAGATTTCCTTTTGTCTTCTCTTTGAGCATCGCTATGGTATCTATAGCATGGCGTGCAAGCTCAAGATCACATTCTGGCTTTTCCTTACCAGGCTCAGGTAACTCACCAAGATGAACTAGTGCAGATGTGTTAAGTGATAAAATAAAAGTAGCAAAGGTTACTTCAGGAAGAGGCACTTTAGTATTTTCTCTTTTTTCCTTTTCTTTGGCTTCCATAAATCGACCTCCATAGGTTATGCTTTTAATGACAATAATTTAGGAAGTTTTTAAGAAATAGACAAGGGCAAGGAAGGCTAAAATGGATTTTTCTGACTCTTTTGATGAGCTTTTTCCAAAGGATGCTTTAAAAGGCATTTTTGATAAAGAAGATGATGAAAATAAGGATTTATATGAAAGAAAAATCTGGACTGTAAGTGAGCTTTTAGAAGAAGTAAATGTATTTATTGATATGGAATTTGGCCAAATCTGGGTTGAAGGTGAAGTAGGGCAGGTTTCAACTCCACCTTCTGGACACAAATATTTTTCATTAAAAGATGAGTATTGTGGACTTAAATCTGTATGTTTTAAGGCAGAAAATAAGAACTTTGCTAAACATATAGAAGAAGGAGCAAAGGTGTTATGCTATGGACGTCTAAATATTTATAAGGCAAGAGGAGACCTGCAGCTAATCGTTGACCATCTGGAACCATGGGGAATAGGGAAATTAAGGGTTGAGTTTGAGCTACTTAAAGAAAAGCTTAAAAAAGAGGGGCTTTTTGATGAAATTTATAAAAAGACACTTCCTTTTTGGCCTGAACGGATATTTTTAATTACTTCTCCATCTGGAGCTGCAATTAGAGATTTTATTAAGACTCTACGTCTTCAAGCCCCTTCTATACCAGTATTTATCTGTCCATCAAAAGTACAGGGAGAAGATGCAAAACACGAGCTTATTGAGGCTATAAATTTGGCAGAAGAGTTGGCTACTGACCGGGATGTTATTGTTATTACAAGGGGAGGAGGTAGTCTTGAAGACCTTTGGGTTTTTAATGATGAAGAGCTTGCCAGAAGAATTTTCACTTGCAAGGTTCCAGTTGTTTCAGCTATTGGTCACGAAATAGATTTTACCATTTGTGATTTTGTAGCAGACGTAAGGGCAGCCACTCCTACTGCTGCTGTTCAGGTTGTATGTCCTTTAAAAAGCGAACTGGAATCGGTGCTTGAAGGAATAAAAATAAGGCTTAAAAGGGCCTTTGAACATCTGCTTACTTCGTTTTCAAAGGAGTTATCTCTTTTAGGGGCAAGGCTTAAGCATCCAAGATCAAAGTTAATAGAAAATAGGCTTACCTTAGATGAGTTTGAAAGAAGACTTTTTTCAAATATTGATTTAGTGTTTATGACTAAACAAAGGTTCATCTCCAAATTAAAAAGCGAACTTTTTATTAAAAAGCCAGATCTCTTGATAGCTTATAATCGTTCTAGATACTTAGAATGTAAAAAGTCACTTACCCAGAATATTCTTGCAATGTTAAATGAGTATTCCAAGCATCTTTCTATTGTAACTACAAGACTTGATACATTAAATCCATTTTTAAGCCTTAAAAGAGGTTACGCCATTGTGTATGATATAACAGGTAAAAATATTATTAAAACCGTTTCTGAATTAGATGTTGGGCAAGATATAACCTTGGTATTAAGAGACGGAAAAGTAATAAGCACAGTAAAGAAGGTGGAATATGACTAAATTTATATTTAAAATTTTTGTTTTTTTTATACTTACCTTTATAATTTTTTTTATTGATCTACCAAAGGCATTTTCAAATATTGAACCGTTTATAATTAGACTTGAACCAAACTTTCTTTTTCAAGGTGGAGTACAAAAGGTTGAAATTTTTAAAAACAGCAATTGTGAATTGGTTAGCGTGTATTTTAAATCAAAAAAGATTCCAATAAAAAAGTTAAAAGATAATCAATATGTTTTGATACTTGGGGCAAGCTTAAATGAAAATCCAGGAGCTAAAAAATTAAAAATAACATATAGATGTAACCAAAAAGAAGAGGTGTATGTAAAAAATATCATTGTTAAAAGAAAGCAATATCCAAAGGAGTTTTTAAAGGTACCCAAAAAAATGGTGTCCTTCCCGCCTAAGATCTTAAAAAGGGTACTTTCTGATCAGGAAGTAATAAAAAGTATATGCAAAAAGATGGGAAAAAAGATTTATTGGGATTTCCCCTTTATTTGGCCTGTAAAAAAAGACATCTCAAGTCCATTTGGCCTGAAAAGATATTTTAATAATGAGCCAAGAAGCCCTCATTCAGGTGTGGATCTACGGGCCAAAGAAAATACTCCAATTAGATGTCCTAATAATGGACAGGTAGCACTTGTTAGAGATTGTTATTTAAGTGGCAAAACTGTGATTATAGATCATGGTGGTGGACTTTATACACTTTATGCACATTTAAACAGAGTGGATGTAAAGCAAGGTCAATTTGTTAAAAAAGGCCAGATAATTGGATTGTCTGGTTGTACAGGTAGAATAACAGGCCCTCATTTGCATTTTGGTCTTAGTCTTTATGGCACAAGAGTTGATCCTGTATCTTTTATGAAGTTGTTTGGCACCATTAATGCTAATTAAGGTTATAACTAAATTTAAGTTATCGTCCTTTTTGCTCGATTTATTTAATAAACAAAGACACAAGATGGGCAATTAAAGGGCTAAAATTATGAACACAAAGGGTATTGAATTCAGGACGATTAATTTTATTCCAAGTCAGATACAAAAAGACTTTAGAAAAAATCAACCTGTTATTAAGCCTGTTGAGAAGATTGATAGGTCTGTTATATGGAGCGATATCAAGAAGACAGTAAAAGGATTTAGATTGCTTTCTGAATTCAGCCCTAGTGAGGAAGATGCCCGTCTTGCCTCAGAGATTATGTCAGAATACCTGCAAGAGTCGTCTGAGCTTGAAAGCGACTGGAAATATGATAGAGAAAATAATATGTTGGTCATTGAGATAAAAAATAAATTAACAGGGCAGGTGTTGCGTCAGATCCCGCCTGAAGAGATACTCTCTGGAGCATTTGTGCCAGAAAAAGACGCCAATGGCAATATTATTAACAAAATTGCTTAAGTTCTTCATGTCTTGAGATATTCTTCATTTTTTGTTTTTTTCCTTTATTAAAATCCTCAGTTTACAGTTACATTAGAATATAATATTTTCCTTTGCACAAAGGAGGTGTGCATTATGAAAAAGATATGTGCTTTGATTTTATCTTTTGTATTACTGCTGTTTGCTTGGACAAGTGTAGGCTTTTCTGGAACAGTGATTGATAGGATTATTAAAAGAGGAAAGTTAATAGTTGGAACAACAGGACATTATCCGCCTTTTACTGTCCGGTCAAAGGATGGAAAAATTATCGGTTTTGATATGGATTTGGCCAAGATTTTGGCAAATCAAATGAAGGTAAAACTTCAAATTAAAAAGATGCCAATCAATGAACTCTTTCCAGCCATTGAAAGAGGCGAGGTCGATTTAGCTCTTGCTGGTCTAACAATTACTTCAGAAAGGAATTTAAAAGTAGTGTTTTTAGGCCCTTACTATGTAACTGGTCAGTCGATTTTAGGCAAAAAAGAGATTGTAAATACTATTAAAGGGCCAGATGATATGAATAGGCCAGACTTTACTTTGGTTGTAGCTAAAAATACTACTAGTGAACAGGTTGCAAAGGCGCTTGTACCTAAGGCCCATTTAGTACTTGCTGATAATATGGAAGAGGCGCTTAAAATGGTTATTTCCGGAAAGGCTAATGCTTTGTTTGCTGACGAGCCTTTTTGTGTGGTATCTGCTTTTAGAAATATGAATTTAAAGCTTGCTGTTTCTGAGCCTTTTACATTTGAGCCTCTTGGTGTTGCTATGCCTCAAGATGACTACTTATGGATAAATTTTGTAGATAACCTTTTAATGAAACTTAATGCAACAGGTGAGTTGAAGAGACTTAAGGAGTATTGGTTTAGCAATCCAGAATGGATGAAGATGTTACCGTCTAAAAAGGATTTTATGTGATTTTTAAATGAATGGGTCAAGATAGGGTACCGACTTTAAAAGCTAGCATAACATTATTTAGAAAAAAGCAAGTTCCTATTCATATAGTGCGTCATTGTGTTAAGGTTTATCAAATTGCCAGTAGATTGTGCAGTCTTATGCCTAAAGATGTGAATATTGATTTTAGGCTTGTTAAAGCTGGTGCGCTTCTTCATGATATATGCAAAATGGATGCAGTGTTAAATGGCGGTGATCATGCCAAACTTGGGGCGGATTTTTTGAAAAGTCTAGGTTTTTATCGAGTTGGGGAAATTGTCAGACAGCATGTCTTTTTAGATAAGCCAGTAAAAGAGTATTCAAGATTAAATGAAGAAATAATAGTAAATTATGCTGATAAACGGGTACAACATACTAAATTTGTAAGTTTGGAGGAACGATTTGATGATATCTTAAAAAGATATGGCAAAGATACAAGAAGCATTAATAGAATTAATTATCTTTTTATGGAATGTAAGATGATGGAAGCAATGATATTTGATTTGCTTCCTTTAAAGCCAGACGAATTAATAAGTTAACAGGAGGACAGGAAGGAATGGCTGAGGCTCATATTTTAACATTTTACGGGCATGCCTCTTTTAAAATAACAACAAAAAAAGGCCTTAAAATATGGATTGATCCTTGGCTGGATAATCCTCAGGCACCATCAAATGCAAAAGAAGATATGGAATCTGATCTGATTCTTATTACTCATGGTCATGGAGATCATTTAGGTAACTGTATGGAAATGGCGACATCTTCTGCCACAGAAGTGGTGGCTATTCATGAAATCCAACAGTATCTTTTGGCTAAAAGCGTTCCAAATGTTACAGGCATGAATGTAGGCGGCACATATCATACAAAAGGTATAAACGTTACAATGGTTCCTGCATTTCACAGTTCATCAATTCAGGAAGGGCAAGAGCTTATATATGCAGGAGATGCAGTAGGATTTATTATTGAGTTGGAAGACGGCTATAAGATATATCATGCAGGAGATACTGCACTTTTTGGTGATATGGCCATCATAGGTACCCTTTACAATCCAAAGGTTGTACTTATTCCAATAGGAGATCACTACGTTATGGGCCCCAGAGAAGCAGCCTATGCATGTAAGCTCCTTGATCCCAAAATTATTGTTCCAATGCATTATGGTACGTTTCCAGTTCTTACAGGTACTGTAGGAGAATTTGAAAGGCAGCTTAAGGCCAATCATGTAGATGCAGATTTAAAACCTATGGTTCCAGGCGAAAGCATCGAGATTGGAGTAACACTTTAAGGTTTATTATTTGGAGAGAGGTCATGGCTGAAACCATAGATGACATTTCAATAAATTATGAAGATGAAAATGGCACCCTTTTAGTTAAAGAAATAGAAAAAGAAGTGCTTACCAGAGGAAGTTGGACTACGATTATGTTTTTATATCAAGAATTAGATAAAAAAACAGGAGAATATGGCCCATTAAAGGCTACAATAAGACGCTATAAGAAACAAGGGGGCTATTTTCGCCCCCAAAGTAAGTTTAATATATCCAATAAAAAACAAGCTATTAAGATTTCACAAATATTGTCAAGGTGGTTTGAAGACACCTAGTCTGTTTTAGGTGGTGTTTTCTTATCAATTGGTTTTGGTTTACAAGCAGTGGTAATTACTGATAAGAGTTTGTTTGAATACGGATTACTTACCATTTTTCTAATAATAATATCTACAGGGCGCACATTTTTTTGATAATAGGCTATATTCCATGAGTCCTTTGGGGTAATTATGGCTCCTTCTATACTGATTCCTCCAAAAATGCCTTTTGTTCTAGAAAATGCAAGTACATCAACTGTTTCTGCCTTAGCCCCTGCTCCATAAGGCCCTGCTGCAATGCTAACATCTGCACCAAGTTTTATAGAAGTAGAGAGAAGCGCATCCATTCCTTTATCTGTCATAATCATTAAAATGATTTGAGCAGATTGTGCGCCAGCTTGAAGCCCCAAGGAGACAGATACCAGATTATAAAAGGCAGGTTGACTCCACTCTCCAGTATATTGATCTCTTGCAATCAAAACACCGGTTCCACCCTCTGCTCCAATAATAAATGCGCCTTTTAGAAGCTGAGGAATAATTAAAAGGGCCTTACAAGTAGGCAAGTGCGACCTAAACCAGGTCATGTTTGGATCAGATACAAAACTTTTAAAGGTAATAGTAGCCTGATCAATTAATGCCTGTTGTTTATAATATTCTGTTGCTGTTGACCTATTTATTAAAGTTAAAAAGATAAATACAAGGCATAAGAAAAATGTATATGCTTTTTTTAACATTTTTTCCTCCTAAGAAGTTAGATAAATGATTCCCAATTTTAGAATCTATTTTAATGAAAGCAAAGTTATTGTAAATAAGGAACTTGAGTATCTTTAGGTAACTAATTTTTTTATGGTATTTTTCACATAAATATTGTATAGAATCCCAATCTTTTGATTGCTATCAATCTTCTTTAAGGAAGGAGATAAGAAAGGTAATGGATATTTGTACAGCCATAAAAGAAAGGAAATCAGTTAGAAAGTTTTTAAATAAACCTGTTGAAAAGAAAATATTAAAAGAGATTTTTGAGATATCAAAATGGGCACCTTCAGGTGCAAATTGTCAGCCATGGCGTATTGAAGTAGTTACCGGTAAAACAAAGGATAAGATTACAAAGGCAATTTTAGAGGCAAAGGAAAAAGGCATCACAGAAGTTCCTGAAATGGATTATTATCCAGAGACTTGGAAAAATCCTTATAAAGAAAGGCGGTTTAAATGTGGACTCGCTTTATATAGTGCTATTGGCATAAAAAGAGGGGATGCAGAAGCGAGAAAAGAGGCTTGGTTTAGAAACTATAAATTTTTTGACGCTCCGGTAGGCCTTTTCTTTTTTATGCCTAAGTGTCTTGGAGTTGGCTACTTGGTTGATATGGGAATATTCATTCAAACAGTTGCATTGGCAGCAATGGAATTTGGACTTTCAACTTGTATTCAGGCCTCTTTGGCTGAGTATCCTAAGACTGTTAAAGAGATCTTGGGAGTGCCAGACACATTTAGCCTTATATGTGGCATGTCATTAGGATATGAAGATAAAGAGGCAAAGATAAATCAATTTAGGACAACAAGGATACCCCTAGAGCAATTTGTTTCATGGCATGATTAAGCTGCCTTTAAATTTACTAGAGGTACCTTGGTAACAACTTCTCTTTTTAGCATCTCGATTAAAATAATGGCCCTGTCTTTTCCATCTATTGCCTTTAAAATACCTTCAATAATTGTGTCATTAGGGCCTTTAACTTTTACTCGGTCTCCAGGGGCAAAGCCATATCTTTCTTTTATGCCAACAGGGATAATGCCAGAACTTGTCATTCTTGACATAAGTCCCTCTATAAACCATTCAGGTACAGGCGGATAGTAATTTCCAAAACGGACAGGGCCTATTGCACCATAAGTACTTGAAATGCTAATCCAATTCTCTTCTGATTTTGCAAGATGTAAGAAGAGATAGCCAGGAAATAAGGGCGACAAAGTCTCTTTAACTTTCCTGGCATGGCGGACAATTCGTTTTGTGGCTGGCAAAAAGACCTTAAAGGCTTGATTTTCAAAGTTTTGTTTGGCATAAAATTCTTTTCTTGGATGAGTACGGATTGCATACCACCTTCGTTCTTCCATAGGCCCTTTTACCCACCTCCATACATTTGTTATTTTTATTCTAGTTCGGTCAAAAGATAAAAATACTTTATCTCATTTAATGGGCCGCAGGAACACTATCTTGTATTTTATCTTTCATAAACCAATTAGGTGGTTCAAACTCCTTTAAATCAGCAAAAAGATCCTTGTTTTTATCTAATACCAAGGCCTTTTCTAAAACTTCATCCATATGTTCTACACATATAATTTCTAATGATTTTAAGATCTTTGCTTGAATCTCTTTAAGATCTTTCTCATTTTCTTTTGGAATTAAGCAGGTTTTTATATTCATCCTTCTTGCAGCAAGGAGTTTCTCTTTAAGTCCTCCTATTGGTAGGACTCTTCCCCTAAGAGTTATCTCTCCTGTCATAGCCAGATCGTGTTTTATTGGTATCTTTAAAAGGGCTGATACAAGGGCTGTAGCTATCGTTATTCCAGCAGAAGGCCCGTCTTTAGGAATAGCACCTTCTGGTACATGGACATGGATATCAACCATTTTATAAAAGTCCCAAGGGAGTCCCATCTTGTGAGCCCTGGCCCTTACATAGCTCATTGCAGCTTGGACAGATTCTTGCATTACATCCCCAAGCTTTCCAGTAGTAGTAAGCTTTCCTTTGCCTGGCATAACGGCAACTTCTATCTGAAGAAGAGTTCCACCTGTTTCTGTCCAAGCAAGCCCATTTGCAACGCCAATAAGATCTTTTTCTTCTGTTTTGGAGTGCTTATACTTTGGCACTCCAAGATATTTTTGAATAGAAGAGCGGGTTATCTTTATCTTTTTATCCATGTTTCCAGATCTGGCAATCTCTCTTGCAGCTTTTCTGCAAAGGGCTGCAATTGATCGCTCTAGACTTCTAACTCCTGCTTCTCGAGTGTAGAGGTGGATTATATCTTCAAGTGCTCCTTGTGAGATTTCAAGCTGCTCTTTAGTCAGCCCATGTGCCTCAAGTTGTCTTGGAATAAGGTGCCTTTTAGCAATTTCAAGCTTTTCTTCTTCAGTGTAGCCAGGAAGTTCTATTATCTCCATTCTATCCTGAAGCGGTAGAGGAATGGTGTGTAAGGCATTTGCAGTTGTTATAAACATTACATTTGAGAGGTCATAGTCTAAGTCTAGATAATGATCATTAAAAGCATAGTTTTGTTCAGGATCTAATACCTCTAAAAGTGCAGAGGCTGGATCACCTCTAAAATCAGAACTCATTTTATCAACTTCATCCAGACAAAAGACAGGATTTACCACCTTGGCTTTCTTCATTGATTGTATGATTTTCCCGGGTAAAGCACCAATATATGTGCGTCTGTGTCCTCTAATTTCTGCTTCATCTTTAACGCCACCAAGAGACAGGCGTACAAAATGTCTATTGAGTGCTCTTGCAACGGATTTTGCCAGAGATGTTTTACCAACTCCTGGAGGCCCCACAAGACACAAAATAGGACCTTTCATCTTTTGAGCCAGGGTTTTAACTGCCAGATATTCTAAGATTCTTTCTTTTGGCTTTTCAAGACCATAGTGATCTTCATTTAAGATTTCTTCGGCCTTTACTATGTCATTATTATCTTTAGTTTTCTCAAACCAAGGAAGTGCCAATATCCAGTCTATATAATTGCGTACTACTGTTGCCTCAGCAGACATTGGCGCCATGAGCTTGAGCTTTTTTAACTCCTGGCGTACCTTTTGAGCTGCCTCTCTTGGAAGTTTTTTCCTTTTTATTCGTTTTTCAAGCTCTTTAAGTTCACTTTGGGCATCATCTTGTTGCCCCATCTCTTTTTGAATGGCCCTTATTTGTTCATTCAGATAATAATCCTTTTGGTTTTTCTCCATCTGCTTCTTAACACGCTCTTTAATCCGCTGCTCCACCTTTGCAATCTGTGTTTCTGTGGACATGAAAGTATAGAGCTTTTCAAGACGTTTTACAGGGTTAAGGGCCTCAAGAACAGCTTGTTTATTAGCTACTTTTAGGGATACGTGTGAGGCAATAGAGTCTGCAAGGCGCGAAGGATCTGTTATTGAAGAAATCGAAACAGCTACTTCTGGCGGCACTTTCTTGTTAAGTTTACAATATTCGTCAAAGGCAGAGATAGTTAATCTCATCAGAGCATCTACTTCTGGCCCTGATACTTGTTTTTCTTCCAGTTCTTCAACTTGGACTAGGAAATAGTCATTTTCTGGCAAAAAGGCCTTTATTTCAGCACGTCTTTTCCCTTCAATAAGGGCTTTCACTGTACCATCCGGAAGTCTTAATAGTTGGAGGATTGTGCCAATTGTTCCAATTTTATAAATGTCTTTTTTGCCAGGATCATCTATTTTGGCATCCTTTTGTGCCGAAAGGAAAATCTCTTGCTTTTCCTCCATGGCTCTTTTAATAGCCTCAACTGACTTCTCACGTCCAATAAATAAAGGTGCAACCATTTGGGGGAAAAGCACCATATCTCTAAGGGGCAAAAGCGGTAATGTTAACATCTTTTTTTCTTTAGTATCCATATGACCTCTGTTAACTAAACTCTTTAAAATTTATTGGCCTATTATGAGGCCTCTGCTGTCTTATTTTCATAAATAAGTATTGGTTCCGCCTTGTGCAAGATAACTTCTTCACTAATTACACATTCTTTAACATCTGTTTTAGATGGAAGTTCATACATTACATCTAGCATAGCCTTTTCTAATATAGCTCTTAAGCCACGAGCTCCAGTCTTTCTTTTAATTGCTTCTTTTGCTATGGCCCTTACTGCACCATCTGTAAAATGAAGCTCAATGTTGTCCATAGCAAATAGCTTTTGAAATTGTTTTATAAGTGCATTTTTAGGTTCCTGAAGGATTCTGACGAGATCATCTTCCTCAAGTTCTTCTAAGGTTGCAACAACTGGAATGCGTCCTACAAGTTCTGGAATAAGGCCAAATTTAATTAGATCTTCTGGTTCAAGGTGTTTTAAAATCTCACTGTATGACAGATCTCTTGACCCATCTACATTAGCACCAAAACCAATAGAGTATTTTCCTAGGCGTGTTTTAATTATAGAGTCAAGGCCGACAAATGCTCCGCCAACAATAAACAAGATGTTTGTAGTATCTATCTTTACAAATTCTTGCTGAGGATGTTTTCTTCCTCCCTTTGGTGGTACATTTGCAAGTGTTCCTTCGATTATCTTTAAAAGTGCCTGTTGTACTCCCTCGCCAGACACATCTCTTGTAATAGATGGACTGTCTGATTTTCTTGCAATTTTATCTATTTCATCAATATAGACGATTCCTCTACTTGCAAGTTCTACATCATAGTCTGCAGCTTGTAGGAGATTTAATATAATGTTTTCAACGTCCTCTCCAACATAACCTGCTTCAGTAAGGGTAGTTGCATCTGCTATGGTAAAAGGGACATTTAAGATCTTGGCAAGGGTTTGGGCCAACAAGGTCTTGCCGCTTCCTGTAGGGCCAATAAGCATGATGTTGCTCTTTTGAAGCTCAACATCATCAAGGTTTATGTTAGACTCTATCCTTTTATAATGATTGTGGACAGCAACAGATAGAATTTTTTTTGCCTGTTCTTGACCAATAACATATTGATCAAGAAGTGCCTTTATCTCAGCAGGTTTTAATATTGAGGCACTTGAACTAGCGGCTTCTTCGTTTTCATAATCCTCCGCAATTATGTCATTGCAAAGATCGATACACTCATCGCATATATAGACATTGGGGCCTGCAATAAGTTTTTTTACTTCTCCTTGACCTTTGCCACAAAAAGAGCAGCTAAGTCCCTCTGTATTTTCAAAATCATCTCTTTTTTTTGCCATTACTTTAATCCTCCTTGGAGGTATCTTGCCTAGTTTCTAAAATTTCATCTACAAGCCCATATTCTAAGGCCTCTTTACTTCCCATAAAATAATCTCTTTCAGTATCAGCCTGTATTTTTTCAAGTGGTTGTCCTGTGTGTTTTGATAGAATTTCATTTAGTCTTTGTCTAAGCTTTAATATCTCTTTTGCATGAATATCTATGTCTGTTGCCTGGCCTTGAAATCCTCCCATGGGTTGGTGAATGAGTATTCGTGAATTTGGCAGTACATACCTTTTCCCAGGAGCTCCAGCAGCAAGCAGAAGCGCTCCCATTGAGGCCGCTTGACCGAGACACAAAGTGCTTACATCGGCCTTTATGTATTGCATTGTATCGTAAATAGCTAGACCAGCAGTCACCACACCGCCTGGAGAGTTTATATACAATGTTATATCTCTATTAGGGTCTTCTGCCTCTAAAAAAAGCAGTTGAGCTATAACAAGATTTGCTACCTCGTCATTAATGGCTCCTCCAAGAAATATTATTCTTTCCTTAAGAAGCCTTGAGTATATATCAAAGGCCCTTTCTCCTCTAGGGCTTTGTTCAATTACAATCGGTACTAGTGGCATATTTGCTTATACTCCTTAATTTTAATTTTATGATTTATTATCACTATTATCACTTTCTTTTTCTTGAACCAGCTCTTCCTCGTCTTTGATCTTTACGTTTTCAAGTAAGAAGTCAACAGTCTGTTTGGCCCTTAATTTTGGTAAAACAGATTCAAAAACTGCCGATTCAAGTTGTGCCTTGTCAACATTCATCTTTTTGTATTGCTCATCGACATAATCTTTATATTGTTTCAATTCTTCTGTTGGAATTTCTACCTTTTCCTCTTCTGCAATCTTATCAAGAATAAGTTCAGTTTTGACTTGCTTTACAGCATCGTCTCGCATTTTTTCTCTAAGCCTTGCTTCATCGATACCTGCTTGTTCAAGATTTACTCCGCGCTCTTGCATGTGTGATACCACATTATCAATCATTTGATCTAACTTCTTCTCAATAAGGCGTTCTGGCACTGGAAAATCTGCGTTTTCAAGGAGTTTGTCAAAAAGCTGCTGTCTGAGTGAGGCTTGTGCAGCCTCTTCTTTATCTTTTAATATTTGTTCCTTAAGTCTATTTCTTAAATCCTCAATGGTATTGAGGCCAATGCCAAAGCGTTTAGCAAACTCATCATCTAATTCAGGCATGTTTCTTTTCTGGATGCTTTTTAAAGTCACCTTATATGTAACTGTTTTCCCAGCTACAAGCGTATTGAGGGCATCTTCAGGATAAGAAACCTCTATTTCCTTTTCCTGTCCTTTTTCCATACCAATTAGCCCTTGTTCAAAGGTTTCGTTAAAATTACCTCTTCCAACTTCAACAAAATAAGATTCGTTTGCAAGTTCTTCTATCTCTTTGCCATCAATAAAGGCTTTGTAATCAATAATTGCGATATCTCCTTCTTGAAGAGGCCTTTGTTCTTCTACTACTTCAACGCTTCCAAATTGCCTTCTAAGGGCTTCTAACTGTTCTTCCACCTCTTCATCTGTAACCTCTACCTTAGGACGTACAAGTTCAAATTCTCTGAAATTGGGCACGTTAATTTCTGGTTCTATGTCCATTAGCACGGAATAGGTAAAAGGCTCGCCTTTTTTTATTTCAGATGAAGAGTCAAATTGTGGTTCAAGAAGCATAACCACTTCACTTTGTTTAATTGCGTCACCTATCGTACCTTCAATAAGGTTCTGAAGAACTTCCGCCTTTATTTCTTTTTCATAATCTCTTTCAATTATGCTTCTTGGCACTTTACCTTTTCTAAATCCAGGCAATGCTATGTTCTTTTTAATGCGATTTATAGTTTGATTTATTTGTTCATCCACCTTTTCAGCAGGAATTTCAACTGATAGGCGTTTTTGAATTGGGCTTACGTCTTCTACTGTAACTTTCATATCCATAACCTTATAAATCCTTTCTATAAAAAATTTTTCTACTGTATTTTTGAATAGAAAAAATTGACTCTCTTTTTAACACCTCATGATCCAAACCATGTCTTTACTATTTGGAGAAAGACCTTGGGGGGCATGAAGATATTGGTGCGAGAGGGGAGAGTCGAACTCCCACGGCCAAGGGCCACTAGATCCTAAGTCTAGCGCGTCTACCAATTCCGCCACTCTCGCACTCATTTCCATACAAGCCAAAAAAACGTAAGAACCGTAAGAAATTTAATAAAGGAAAAATTTGAAGTCAATCTTTTATATAAATTACACAAAAACTTTTCAAAGTAGAATAGAAGATATAATGCCTGTAATTAATACCACATAGAGGATATCTATGCCATAAAAAAGGGCAACGAAACCAGCAATTCCTATAATAAATTTAATTAAGTTCCATTTTACAGCCATAAGGAAGCTTATAAACACAGCTAAAAGAAGCCCAACAAATGAAGATAAAATTCCTCTTATAGCTCGCTTGAACATTACATGCTCTTTAAAATGATCAAAAAAAGGCGTGGTTACAAGTAAAATTAAAAGTGAAGGTGTAAAAATAGCCCAGGTACAGAAAAAGGCTCCTAAAAGTCCATGTAAAAGAAATCCTACAAAGGCTGCTGTTATTACTATTGGACCAGGGGTAATTTGACCCAGTGCGATTCCGTCCATAAAAACATTGGCATCTAATAGGGATCTTTTTTCAACTAATTCATGAAGCAGAAGAGGAAGCGATGCATAGCCTCCACCATAAGCAAAAAAATCAACCTTCATCATTATAAGGCATAGCTTGAATAACTCTTTGTTAAAAAGATATAAAAAAAACATAATAAGAAATACTATAACTGATAGTAAAAGTGTAAACCTAAGAAGAGACCTTACATTGTCTTTTTTTATAAGGGCATTAATGTCTATTTTTTTATTAT
>CAYMRT010000287.1:0-7970 GCA_964392885.1 uncultured Desulfobacterales bacterium
TAGGGCAATAATACCAAATGCCCCCATATTTAAAAAAAATGTAAAAAAAGCACGACTTAATGGTTTTTGATGGTTGTATGTAAGAATGCAAATAAGTGCATAAAAAAGAATGCTTAAGAGGGCTGAAGGCCCTCCCATTCTTTCTGGGCTTAATAAACAGGCTGTTACTATTGCTATTGAGTATAAAAAGGTAAAATTACTTTCTATTCCACCAGTAAGCCAAATGGCAATGCTTGCAAGCAGTACATCAGTAACAATTTGATAGTTTTTTAATCTGTCTGTTAATCCAAACCTTTTAAACCAGATTATCCAAAATATGGTCAATAAAAATGCACATCCCAAGAGCCAAGAAAGATAGCTAGTTTTATAGTAAAAGGTATAGACATCAGGGGCAATTGATGCTCCTATAAAAAGCAATATAAATATAAATAAGCGCCCTGCAGTTATGTATAAAAACAGATTTTTGTCATCTTTTAGGCTCATTTTATAAGCAGTTAATTAATTTCATATTTTGCTAAACGATATCTGAAGGAACGAAAGTTCATGCCAAGAAGCTTTGCAGCCTCTTTTTTCTTGCCGTTAGTTCTATGAAGGGCTTGCATTAAAAGATCTTTTTCAATTTCTTCTAAAAAAGCGTCAAGATTTATTCCTTCCGGCGGAAGGGTATAATGCGGCTTTTGCTCTTTCCCCATAATATCTACCGATGAGGAGGAAAATTGAGCTTTGTGTTTTTGTTTGGCAATGTATAAGCTCTCTGGCAAAATTAAACTAGAGGTTGATAGTGCCACTGAACGTTCAATAATATTTTCTAGTTCTCTTACATTTCCTGGGAATGGATATTCCATTAGGGCATTTAAGGCAAAATTAGAGATACCTTGAACATTTTTACCATGAAGTTTTGAATATTTATCTAAAAAGTATTGAACCAACAGCGGAATATCTTCTTTTCTTTCCCTAAGGGGAGGCATTCTAATTTGGATTACATTTAATCTGTAATATAAATCTTCCCTAAAATTTCCATTCATTACCTCTTGTTCTAAGTTTCTATTTGTTGCGGCAATTATTCTACAATCTACTTGAATTGGAGTGGTGCTTCCAATTGGTATAAAAGAGCGCTGTTGAACGACTCTTAAGAGCTTAACTTGTAACAGCATTGGCAACTCGCCAATTTCGTCAAGAAAGATTGTACCTTTGTTGGCAATTGCAAAAAGCCCCTGTTTGTCGGTATGTGCACCTGTAAAGGCCCCCTTTTTATGTCCGAAGAGTTCACTTTCAAGCAATGTTTCCGGAATGCCTCCACAGTTTACAGCTACAAAAGGCATATCCTTTCTATCTCCAAGGTTGTGAATGGCTCTTGCAACTAGCTCTTTCCCTGTACCGCTTTCTCCAGTGATAAGAACCGAAGAAGGGCTAGAGGCAATTCTGGGGATTAACTGAAAGATTTTTAGCATGGCAGGACTCTGGGCCACCATTTGATCAAGCTTGTAAATTTTATCTTTAGTTTCTACAGGCTTAATAGATTGGTCCTGCCTTGATGAAAGGGCATTTTCGATTACTTCGCGTAGTTCTTCTATTTTGAATGGTTTTGTAAGATAGTCCCAAGCGCCTTCTTTCATGGCGTCAACGGCTGTGTCGAGCGAAGCAAATGCGGTGATAAGGATTACAGGTAAGTTAGCATCTATTGTTTTAAGTCTTTTTAATAGCTCTACTCCATCCATTCCTGGCATCTTTACATCTGTTATTACCAGGCTATAGTTGCCCTTCTGCATCATCTCAAGTGCAGTTTCAGCATCGTTTGCAGAATCAACTTTATAGCCTTCTTTGCCCAAAAAGATCTCAAGAAATTCTCTTAGGCTATCGTCATCGTCAACAATTAGTAATTTGGGCCTCATCAAAATAGTTTCTTCTGTTTTTAGATTGTCAGTAGTTGCTTGTGATGAAAACAACATGCACCCCCCTAAAAAATCATAAACTTATCTTAAGGTATTTATTTTATCGGAAAATTAGTGACAAAAATTGACATATTTTGTGACATTTTTTGAGTGGATTTTGGGAACATAATTTGCAAGACTTTATTAAAAATTGCTAGCTAGGAGTATGCAGTGTTAAAAAAGATAATGTTTTTATTAGTGATATGGGTTTTTGTAGGGTTTTCATCATATGCAGAAATAAATCACGCTCAGATTGCTCCCCCTGCTGTTGTTAAAAATGTTAAAGTGGCACTATTTAAAAATAATATTTTTTATGTCTCTCCTGTTGGCTCAGATAGCAATGAGGGTACTATTGATAAGCCTTTTAAGACCTTGTCAATGGCTCTTTCAAAGGCTTTACCGGGTGATATAATTTTTTTGAGAGAAGGCATTTATGATATAGATGTTGAGATAGATAAGTCAGGACATCCTAATAATCCAATTACTATTCAATCCTATCCTAATGAAAGAGCTATTTTTGATGGATCGAAATATGATCATAGTAATCAGGTAAAGTTTAGGATTAGTGGTTCTTGGCTAAAGATCAAGGATATTGAGGTCAGAAATGGACCATCTGATGGAATCTTAATAACAGATGGAGCAGGGTTCAATGTTCTTGAAAACATTACTGTGCATCACAATTATTTTGCAGGAATTGAGTTAGAAAATGGAGCTCATCATAATATTATTAGAAACTGCGATTCATATAGAAATTTTGACTATGGAGAAAGTCATGGAGAACATGCAGATGGGTTTGGAGTAAAGTTTAATGTTGGTGTGGGGAATATAATAACAGGTTGTAGAGCATGGGAGAATTCAGATGATGGATTTGATTTATGGAGTGCTGGAAATAGTGTTGTTATAGAATATTCTTGGGCATGGAGAAACGGTTTTGATCTATGGGGAGTTGGAAAAGAGTTTGCTGGAGATGGTAATGGTTTTAAATTGGGTTCTGGTTCACCATTGATACATCACTGTATTTCTTGGGGAAACGCTCACGGAGGTTTTGATTTTAACGATGTTTCAGATGTAGAAAAGGTGTTTAATAATACTTCTTACAATAATCCTGATTATGGATTTAAATTTTCTTGGGGGCAACATTTACTTAGAAATAATTTATCATTTATGGATGGTGGAAATTTTATAGGGAGTGATGTAAACGATGAGTACAACTCATGGAATGGTTCTTTAATTGAAGTTTCAGCAAAAGATTTTAAAAGCCTTGATGATAAGGTTGCAATAGGCCCTAGAAGAAAAGGAGGAGGCCTTCCAATAAGCGATTTTCTCAGACCTTCTAAAAATAGTCGTTTAATTGATAGAGGAGTAGATGTTGGTCTATTTTTTTATGGTAATGCTCCTGATATTGGTGGATTTGAATCTTTATATGAAAGGACTCGTTAAGAAAGCACTGAATGTGAGGCAATAATTGCCTTGGCAAGTTCTTTAAGTTTTATACGCTGGCGTCTGCTTTCTTTTTGCATCATTCTAAGAGCGGTTTCCTCATCCACAGAAAGATGTTTCATTAAAATTCCTTTTGCCTTTTCAATTAGTTTTCTGGCTTCAAGTTCTTCTGTAAGGTTTTCAACCACTCCTTCAAGTGCATTAATTTGTTGAGCTATGGATTGAGCCATTTCAATTGCAGGTACAAGATCATCTACATGAACTGGTTTTACCAAGTACCCTAGAATACCTCTGCCCTTTGCCTTTTCTACCAGTTCTTTTTCAGCATAAGCGGTAACAAGGATTATGGGAATTATATTCTGTCCTGGAATTGAATTTATTTGTCTGGCTGCTTCTAAGCCGTCTAATAAAGGCATTTTTATATCCATTAGTATCATATTAGGGTTCAATTCTGCCGTTTTTTCCACAGCCTCTACGCCATTATATGCAAGGCCTACTACGTTGTAACCGGCATCTTCTAAGATTGTTTTAAAACCTTGGGCTACAGCTTTGTCGTCTTCAACAAGAAGAATTCTAAGAGAGGATTTAGATGTTTTGACAAATGTAGTAGCATCAGGAGACGTCATATGGCTCCTTAATATAAAAATTTTTTGACAATAAAGGAGGAAATGGCTGGGGGTCTAGGATTCGAACCTAGACTAGTAGATCCAGAGTCTACCGTCCTGCCGTTAGACGAACCCCCAGCAGACTTTTAAAAAGTATAAAAGTGAAAATAGGCCTTGTCAATGATCAGAAGCTACTTGAAGTTATCAGTTGACAAATTTGCTTGACTCCATTAAAAATCCACAAGTGAATTATTATTCATTTTCAAACAAAAGAAAGGAGGAGTATTCCATGAGTAAAAAAAGTGTAGTTTCTGTATTAATGGCTCTGCTTTTTGGCTTAGCAGTGGCTGGTTTTGCAACAGCAGGTGAAGGCCCAGAGGTTATTACCTTAAAAGCAAAGAAAGGTGATGTAACTTTTCACCATCATAAGCATCAGGCAAAATTTCAGTGTGGTGAGTGTCATCATGGTCCAGGTCATTCAGAATATAAGGCCGGAATGAAGATTGAAACTTGTGATAAGTGTCATAATAAAGATTTCAAAAACAAAAAGCTTAATAAGGTTATGAAGGCCATGCATACTAACTGCAAAGGATGTCACAAGGAAAAGAATGGCCCAACCAAGTGTAATGATTGTCATAAAAAGTAATTTAGTTTCCTAGAAACTAAGAATTTATTAAGGCCTGTTGCTTTTGCGACAGGCCTTTTTTTTGAAACTATATATGGAAAGGACTATTTTTAAAAAAAAGATAGAGCTTTTAAGGCCGGAAACTGATCTTATAATTAAAAATGCCCTATCTAAGGTATTAAATTATAAAGATTTTCAAGAAACACTAAACTCTCTTAGAGATGTTTTTATATCTTTTTATGCTTCTTTGTGCAAAGAAGAAGGTATTGAGTCAATTAAAAATTATAATGAAGAGATGGCCCTTAAAGACAGAGTTCCTGATACCATTGCCAATTGGCTTACAGTTCTTTCAGAGATATTTTCTGGAAATTGTTCCATTGAGCGTGTTCTTGATCCTATAGACACTGCTGCAATACTTCTTTTAAAGCTTAGAGAGTGGAGTTGCTTAAATTACGAAGGTCGCTTTCTTTATGGGGAAGATATAGAAAATGAAGCAAAATTAGGGTTCTCTCATCTTGAGAGCGAAATGGACCTTCTTGGTGATAAGGATGAAATCCTAACTCTTGTCTTAGATAGCCTTAAAGGATTTTGTTCAGACTATGAAATTGATTTTGAGAGCCTTTTGCCAGGGGTAAAAACTTATTTCCTTCAAGTGAAATTTAATTATGGTCATGGAGAAAGGTCTATTGTTATTGGCCTTAAATCAGTGGCCTTTGATCATGTCAAGTTTAGAGCATATAGCAAAGACCAGCATATTTTAGCGCATATTTTTGAAAGCTTAACTATGCTTTCACATATTGGCAATTCATCTCCTGACAATTATATTTAAAGCAAAACTTGTAAAATATAATTTTAAAAATTATGCCTGGAGCACATACAATTTCGCCTGTTTGTTTTAAAAATGCAAAACAAGTCTCATTTTTGCTTGATGGGGAGTTTAAGGTTAAAAAGATTGGGGGTGAATTTTTAGATGTATTTCACTTAGAAGCTGATAAAATAATAGGGAAAGATTTTGCTTCCATTATCAAAGATACCCCCTTTTCCCCACTTATAGAACTATTTCCTATTTTAATGAAAAAGCAAGGTGTTTTTAATTATAGAATCCTTCTTGATGGTACCGAGTGTAAGACTGCCATAGTTACAGCACTTTTAAGTCTTAAATCCAACGAGGAAATAGACTGGATTGCCTTCTCCGTAAGGTGTGAAGGCCCGGAATTTTTAGGAATTCCCATCTTGGATAGTATCGGTGACGGTATTTTTATAGTTAATAAGGATTGGAAGATAATCGAGTTTAATAAAAGTGCTGAGAGAATAACAGGCTGGAAAAAAAATGAGGTAATTGGAAAGCCATGTAAAGAAATATTTAAAACTGATATTTGTGCTACAAGTTGCATATTGGCAAAGGCTGTAAAAGAAAGGCGTCCTATTTCTGGGCAAAAGGTTTTTGTTAAGACTAAAAATGGCGTTCCATTGCCGATTTCTATTAGCGCTTCTCCCTTTATTGACGTAACTGGTAAGATAATTGGCGGAATAGAGGTCTTTAGGGATATTACAGAAGAGGTTGAGCGAGAATTAATACTAGATAGCATTGGAGATGGTGTTTTTACCGTAGATAGGCACTGGAGGATAACCTCTTTTAATAGAGCGGCTGAAGAAATTACAGGTATGCCTGCCACTGAGGCAATAGGCAAGGTGTGCAGAGAGGTGTTTCAATCTAGCCTTTGCGGTGATGCCTGTGCTATGGCAATGAGCATAAGGATGGGTAAAAGGGTTTCCAACAAGAGAGTGATAATTAAAAGGGTAAATGGTGAATCTGTGCCAATAAGCATTAGCACTGCCCCTCTTCTTGATGCTGAGGGTAATATTATTGGAGGTGTTGAGACTTTTAGGGATTTGCGCGAAATAGATCAACTTAGACGGCGACTGACTGGGAGATATACACTAGGAGACATAATAAGCAAGAGCCCTCAGATGCAAAAGATATTTGATATCCTGCCTGAAATCGCTATGAGTGATAGCAATGTACTTATTCTTGGGGAAAGTGGAACAGGTAAGGAGTTAATTGCCCGAGCTCTTCACAACTTCAGTAAAAGAAAAAGAGGGCCATTTGTAGCTGTAAACTGCGGTGCTCTTCCTGATACGCTTCTTGAGTCTGAGCTTTTTGGTTATAAAAAGGGTGCTTTTACCGATGCCAAGCAAGATAAGGAAGGTCGTTTTGCGGCAGCAGAAGGAGGTACCTTGTTTTTAGATGAAATTGGAGACATATCTCCTGCTTTGCAAGTTAAGCTATTGAGAGTGCTTCAAAGTAAGGTTTATGAGCCCCTTGGTTCTAATAAGCCTGTAAAAGCCAACGTTAGAATAATAGCTGCTACAAACAAAGACCTTAAGGCCTTAGTGCAGGAAGGTAAATTTAGGGAAGATTTATATTATAGGTTGAATGTTGTAAGTATTGTCTTGCCTCCGTTAAAAGACAGGATAATGGATGTTCCTCTTTTGGTTGAGCATTTTATTCATAAATTTAATGTAGAAAAAGGAAAGGATGTATCTGGCATTTCCGATGAAGCACTGGATCTTTTAATGAGATATGATTTTCCAGGAAATATTAGAGAGTTAGAAAACATAATAGAATATGCATTTATTCTCTGTCATGGCGGTTTAATAATGCCAGAACACTTGCCAGAGCCTTTTTCATCCAGACAGGAGGAACAAAATATTCCAGATATATTGCCTATTGATAAGCCAATGTCTTTAAAGGATGTTGAGCGAATGGCAATAGTTCATTCTCTCAGAAGAAATAAAGGAAAGCGTATGGCATGTTGTAGAGAACTTGGTATTTCTAAAGATACACTTAGACGAAAAATTGCCCTTTATAATATAAAAGAGGAAGAGTATATGATTTAGATCTCTTCTTTACATCTTTCACATATAAACTTTTTAGGACGTAGTTCTTCTGTTTTGTCAACCTTGGCCTCACATGCTTCATATACCTCTTTTGGGCAATTTAATATTTTCCAGCAAGGTTCATATTTGAGAAGACGCTTTATTCCAGGAATGCTTATGCCTTCATCATGAATTATAGAACGTAGACAAGATATCCATTGAATATCACTTTGAGAAAAGATTCTCCTTCCTCCTTTGTAGTGAGGTGAAATAAGCCCTTCTGCCTCGTAAAGTCTAAGTGTCCTTGGGTGAACATCTAACAATTTGGCAGCTACTCCAATTGGATAAACTGGAACAAGCTTGCCGGGAAGGGCGCTTTTTCTCTTGCTTTTTTTCTTAAGTGCCATCCTCGTATTAAATTATATATTTGTTTGATAGTTATTTGATTGTTTGGAGGGCCTGAAAAGGCCCTCCTTATTTTTAAATTTG
>CAYMRT010000288.1:0-2496 GCA_964392885.1 uncultured Desulfobacterales bacterium
TGTAATAAGCTTATCATAAAAGCTTTTCAACTTATCACCAGGTAAAACACCTAATTCTTGTTCAAGCACTTTGCAACACCTTCTGAACAGTCTTATTGCCTGAAGTTCGTTACCTTGAAGTAAGTAAAGCTTCATCAAAGTAAGATATGCTTCTTCATCTAAAGGTTCAAGGGTAATCAGATGTTGCAACAACTCAATAGTCTTGTCTATCTTCCTGCCTTTCATTGTAAATGTAAGAAAGGTTTTTAATAATTTTCAAATATAAAGATCTTAAACGTTCCCTTTCAAGAAGGCACCAATCATCATATTTGTGTTCTGGCAAAAGATCGTTGTCATACAGGGATAAAGCCTTTTCAAAATGGATGCTTGAACTGTTAAAGTCACTTTAATTTCCCCAGTGTAGGGCCCTTAAAAATCCCCACTAGGTTAGTCAATGAATAATTAAAGGGTTACCTTGTTTAAGAAATAACTTAGACGGGGGCCTGAGGATGAAGGGGATTGAGATGTATTACACAGTAAAGACATTATTGGATCAGGGATGGAGCATTTCTAGTATTGCCCGTGAGCTAGGGATTGACAGGAAGACAGTGAGAAAGATTCGAGAGAGGGTAAAAGAAGGGGAGTTAAAGGTTCCCCGGATGCGGAAGAGAAGCAGATTGGACGCATATAGAGAGGAGATAGTTTCATATTTAGAAGGAGGCCTTTCTGGGGTTTTAATCCACCGTAAGCTATGTGAGGTTCATGGTGTTGATATCAGCTATAGCGGAGTAAAGAAGTATATTTGTAAGTTAAGAGTAGGCAGAGATGGTAAGATTCCAATAGTAAGTCCTCCTGGTAAAGAGGCCCAGGTGGATTTTGGATATGCAGGGAAATTTTTAATAGAGGGTAAGTGGCATAAGTGTTGGGTGTTTTGCATGACTCTTAGTTATAGCCGAATGAGCTATTACGAGTTGGTATTGAGGCAAGATACAGAGACTTTTTTGCGGTGTCACATAAATGCTTTTGAGTACTTTGGAGGAGTACCAGAGGTAGTACGGATAGACAATCTCAAATCAGGAGTTGTGCGGTCTAATTTTTATGAGCCAGAGATTCAAAGAGAGTATTCCCGAATGCTTCAGCATTATGGCTCAAGCCCGGTAACTTGTAGGGTTAGGCGTCCAGAAGAGAAAGGGAAGATAGAGTCTGGGATCAAATATGTAAAAAGCTCTTTCTTGCAGGGGCTTGATAATAGGGAGCTTTCAGAAGCAAGAACAGAGCTCAGAAGATGGGTTGATGAAGTATGCAATAGGCGTGTTCATGGTACTACCCGAAAGATCCCTAGGGAGGAGTTTGAGAGTACAGAAAAGAGAGCCCTTAAGCCATTGCCATTAAGGAGATATGAGGTTCCATTTTTATCCAAGCGAAAGGTCAATGCCTATAGCCACGTATACTACAAATATAATTATTATTTTGTTCCCTATAAGTATGTAGGCAAAGAAGTAAGTTTAAAGGCCACCTCCCACCTATTGCATATTTTTGACAAAGACCTAAGTGAGATAGCGGTTCATATAATCTCCAATGACAAAGGGGAGTTTATAACAAATAGGAGTCATATTCTAGAGTACGGTCCTATTATGAGGCCAAGTGTAAAGAGATAGGGCCATAGTTTTTGGAGCCATAAGTTATAGATCGGTCAGGAGGATATGCGAAAACGGTCTTTATGCTTCTAGTGACAAAAGAGAATCAGCAGTCACTGGATCAGGTTTTGCCAATGACTTGTCAATATATGACAGGTTGGCCGGAGGTGAAGGATCATGGAAATAATAAAACAGCTTCAAGGCCTAAAGCTATCTGGAATGGCCAAGAGCATAAAGGCCAGAAACCAGTATGCCATTGAAAACAATCTCTCTTATATGGATTTTATATCTTTGCTCCTTGAAGATGAATATTCAAATAGGGCTTCAAATTCCTACATAAAGCGTCTTAGACAATCAAAGCTTGATCCTTCCAAGGGGTTGGAGGCCTTTGATTTTAGCTTTCAACCAAAGCTAAATAAAAAGAAGATCATAGACCTTCAAGGCCTAAGATTTATCACAGAAAAAGAAAACATCATCTTCATGGGGAATCCTGGTGCAGGAAAGACGCACCTAGCCAATGCCCTTGGACTTGAGGTTTTAAAAAAGGGATACAAGTATGTTGTCAATGCTTACAGCCTCAAGAGGAGATGGCACCTATAATAAAGCCCTCAAAGAACTTGTCTCAATAGACCTCCTTATCATTGATGAAATAGGCTTTAAGAAGGTCCCTCAAGACGCTGTGGATGAGTTCTTTGAAATAGTGAAAAGACGTCACGAAAATGGCTCAATAATAATCACCACCAACAGGTCCTTTGAAGACTGGGCCAATGTGTTTGGTGACCAGGTACTGGCATCTGCCATAATAGACAGACTGGTTCATCACTGCCATATAATAAAAATAATGGGTCCAAGTTACCGTATGAAAAACTTGAAAGAAAAA
>CAYMRT010000289.1:0-2674 GCA_964392885.1 uncultured Desulfobacterales bacterium
ACTGTTAAAAAGGTACCGGATAAACCTGGCATAGCTGCTAGCATATTCAGCCCAATTTCTGATGCAAATATTGTTGTGGATATGATTATTCAAAACACTCGAGAAGGAAATCTTACAGATATGACATTTACCGTACCAAAAGGTGATTTTGAACAGGCAATGGAGATTGTAAAAGAAACTGCACAAAAAATTGGAGCAGAAAGTGTAGCTGGAGATAAAAACATTGCTAAAGTGTCAATAATCGGAGTCGGAATGAGAAACCATGCAGGAGTAGCCAGTAAAATGTTCGATATTTTGGCAAAACATGGTGTAAACATATTAATGATAAGCACCTCAGAAATTAAGGTATCATGTGTAATTGATGAAAAGTTTACAGAACTTGCAGTTAGAGCCCTTCACGAAGGGTTTGGCCTTGATAAGGGAGAATAATTTAGTTCCAATCATAAGGAGCTTTCTATGAGCACTAGAGTAGAAATTTATGACACTACTTTAAGAGATGGAACCCAGGCAGAAAACTTTAATCTTTCAGTTGAAGATAAGATTAGAATTGCCCAAAAACTAGATGAACTTGGTATTGACTATATTGAAGGAGGATGGCCTGGATCAAATCCCAAAGATCAGCAATTTTTTTCTGAAATAAAAAACTATGACTTAAAACATAGTAAAATAGCAGCCTTTGGCAGTACTCACTTAGCAAAGAACAAAGCCGAAGAAGATCCTAATTTAAAGGCCTTAGTTGCCTCGGGTGCACCAGTTGTTACAATTTTTGGAAAAAGCTGGGATATTCATGTTAAGGATGCTCTGAGAATTAGTTTAGAAAGAAATCTTGAAATAATAGAAAGCTCGCTCGCCTTTCTCAAAAAGAATGTTGAAGTGTTATTTTATGATGCAGAACACTTCTTTGATGGCTTTAAGGCAGACAAAGAATATGCCATATCAACACTCAAGAAAGCAAAGGATGCAGGTGCTCAGTGCCTAGTCCTTTGTGATACCAATGGAGGCACTTTACCTCATGAAATTACTGAGATTATAAAAATTGTTCAAAAAGAGCTAGGAAATGATACCCCGCTTGGTATTCATTGTCATAATGACTCAGAAACCGCAGTTGCAAACTCCATTGCTGCTGTTCTTGCTGGTGTTAAACAAGTACAAGGAACCATTAACGGATTTGGTGAAAGGTGCGGCAATGCCAATCTGTGCTCTATTATTCCTGCACTTGTTTTAAAGCTAGGCTATAATTGTGAAGCAGGAAAACATTTAAAAAAGCTAACAAGTACTGCAAGATTTGTTTATGAAATAGCAAACCTTGCGCCTAATAAATATCAACCATATGTTGGGGCAAGTGCCTTTGCACACAAAGGCGGAATTCATGTAAGTGCTGTTCAGAGAAATCCAGAAACTTATGAACACATAAGGCCAGAACTTGTAGGAAATATACAAAGAATACTTGTCTCAGATTTGGCAGGCAAAAGCAACGTGCTGGCTAAGGCTAAACAGTTTGGATTAAACTTATCCAGCGATGATCCGCTTATTCTTGAACTTGTTGCAAGGCTAAAAGAGCTAGAAGCACAAGGCTATCAATTTGAAGGTGCAGAGGCCTCTTTTGAGCTTCTCATGAGACGGGCAATGGGTACCATTAGAAAATATTTTGACCTTATGGCATTTAGGGTGCTAGACCAAAAATGCAAAGAAGATGAACCTCCACAGGCAGAAGCTACTGTGATGGTAAGGGTTGGAGGCAAAATCGAGCATACGGCAGCAGTAGGAGAAGGGCCTGTAAATGCTCTTGACAATGCAATTAGAAAGGCACTTGAAACCTTTTATCCAAGGCTAAAAAATATGTCTCTTGTTGACTATAAAGTTAGAGTACTTCCAGACAGTCCTGGCACTGGTGCAAAGGTCCGAGTTCTTATTGAATCAAAAGACGATAAAGATAAATGGGGCACAGTAGGTGTATCCCACGATATAATTGAGGCAAGCTGGCAAGCTCTAGTTGACTCTATATGTTATAAACTTATTAAAGATGAAAAAAGAGGCAATGAATAGTGACTGCTACTTGGATAAAAATGTCTTTATAATTTTTCCGCTTCTTGTATTAGTTGCATTAACATTAAGATATAGCCTCGGGGTAGAAATAACACCATATAAAATTAAAGAAGAAAACCAATCCCCTCTTCCAATTGAAACAATAAGAGACATAAACTATGTTTCCATTGAAGAGATTGATGTAATACCAGGCATTGGCGAAAAAACTGCAACGAAAATAGTAAAATTCAGAAGCGACCTTGGAGCAATCCTTGATATGGAGTTGCTTCTTAAGCCTTTTGGGCCGTTAAATCCAACTCAATTTTTTGCAATAAGATGCTATCTTGATATTTTTAAAAATAATCATTAGAGGTGCAATTATATGTCAAACTCTGGTGTTAAAATAATTGCAATGGCCGGTAAAGGAGGTACTGGTAAAACTACTCTTACTTCCCTTTTAATTAAATATTTGGTTGAATCGAACTTGACTCCAGTGCTAGCAGTAGATGCAGATGCAAATGCAAACTTAAATGAACTGCTTGGACTAAAGGTAGATGTCACCTTGGGTGAAATCAGAGACAAAATGAAAACAGAAACACCTCAAGGCATGACCAAAAACGAATTTATGGAAATTCATATTAATCAAGCG
>CAYMRT010000290.1:0-3682 GCA_964392885.1 uncultured Desulfobacterales bacterium
CCTGAATATTCGCTAGGATTAGTACCTGTAATTCCAAGCACTCCCAAAAACTCTTCTCGTATTTTAAAAGGCACAAAAAAATAAGAGTCTAAAGATCTTGCTCTCTTATCGCTTATGTAGTTGGCACTATTACTAATAATAGGAATTCCTTCTTTTGCGACTTTAACAGCAGGATGCTTTGAGGTCTCTAAGTTAAGCCTCTCATATTTGGGATCAAAAGGGCCAATAGAAGCAACAAGAATCAAACACTGAGAATCATCTTCCTTAATCCATAACATTGCCTGCTTTGCATCTAACAATTTGGCTGCAAGTTCTACCAAAACCTTATAAAGTTCATTTGTGTTCTTAGTCTTTGCTAGAGCCTCACTTATAGAAAAAAGAATAGTCTGCTCCCTAATCTTTTTTTCAAGCTTCTTATTCATTTGCTCAAGGGCTTTTTTGATCTTTACCTCTTCAGCAAGAAACTCATTTTCAAGAAGTATGGAACGCTCCTTGAGCATACGTTCAACAGCGACTTGAAATTGATCATACTTAAAAGGCTTTGACAGAAAATCAGAGGCTCCGCTTCTCATGGCCTGAATTATAATATCCATTGACGGCTGACCGGTTATTATTGCCGCAACAATTGTGCGATCCTGCTCTTTTATCTTCTTTACAAACTCTATCCCGTTCATTCCAGGCATATTTATATCTACAAACACTAAGTCAACACCTGCAGCTTGTTCTAACACTGCCAGTCCCTCATAGGCATTTAATGCCTTTAATACCTCGTATCCTTTATGGAACTTAAGGTATGACTCTAATGTCTGAATAATTGTGGGGTCATCATCAACGATTAAAATCCGCCAAGGAATACTCCTTTTTTCTTGACGATGTCGACCCTTATCTCTGAGTGAATATGTTGACATTGTTAAATGGCCTCAAAAAGCTTCTTTTTGAGAAGCTCAAATTCTTCATTGGTGATAACACCTTGGGCCTTAAGTTTGGCGAGCCTTTCTATTTCACTGATAACCTTATCTCTATCTAAATTATTTTTACCATTTTCAATAAAAAAAGGATTAAACCATTCTGGACCAAAAAGTGCCTTTTGCCCTTCAATCCCTTCTGTTTCTTTTTGTTTTACTTCCTCATCACCAGCAGTTATTTTATCTAACTTTCCATACTTTTTAACAAATTCAATAAGTTTCTCGTTCTCTCTTTGGAGCCTTATCTTTTCACATGCGTTATCCACGCTTATTTTTAGCTCTTCCAATCTAAAAGGCTTTCGCAAATAATCGTACGCTCCCTCCTTTACTGCTTGAATAGCAGTTTCAAGAGATGCATAACCAGTAATAATTATAACCATAATATTAGGATGGAGTTTTTTTGCTTCGTGAAGCACTTCCATCCCATCTATCTCAGGCATCATCAAATCGGTAATTAAAAGATCATAAGGCTCAGCCTTTAAGGCCTCTATTGCCTCTACTCCATTTTGAACCAAGGTGATCTTTCTGTCTTCCTGTTCCAAAAGCTCTAACAAAAGATCCCCTATATTTTTTTCATCTTCTGCTATTAATATTTTAACTAGGGCACTATTCTGTTCATAGGCCATGTTCTCATCTTCCCCACTTGATATATAAATAAAGGTGATTACCTTACTACTCTATAAAATACAAAATTTTGAGCATATAACAATTATATTAAACTGTTTTATTTATCGGAAACATGAAAAATAACTTAAGATCCAAAAAAGAACATTTTATAAACACTCTCCCATTAGAGAATCAGCTAGAGCTTATACTTTCAACGCCTTGGGAGAAGAGACATGAATTAATAGTAGCCTCTGAACAAGCAGGAGAACTTGTAGCCTCAATGCCAGTAGAAGAACTCTTTTGGACTATAAAAGCTACAGGGATTGAGGATTCGGCTCCAATTTTAAACTTAACCACTCCAGAACAATTACAATTTATTTTTGACCTAGACTTTTGGAAAAAGGCAGAGCTTCGTCCTGACAAAATAGCTGCATGGTTCCTTATAATGTTAGAATTGTCAAGGGAAAACTTCCAAATTTGGCTAAAATGGATATTAAATAAAGATCATTGCCTCTTCCCGGCTATTTTTAACGAATTTTTAACAGTAATTAAACGTCCAGATGACATGGATATTCAAGAAGCCAAAGACAAGCTACCTCCATTTACTCTAGATAATGTTTATTACATATCCTTTAAGAAACAAAAATTAGCTCCTCTATTTGCCAACTTAATAACGCATATACTTGAAATTAGCGATGGTTATTATAGAGATATTTTCGAAACAATGTTATGGGAAACACCTAGTGCCAATTTAGAGACTGCATATAGATTTAGATGCGGAAGAATCGGAGATTTTGGAATCCCTGATTACTATGAATCACTAGATATATATACTCCACTTGAGCTTGGACAACTTCATAGGATAGATTTACAAACATCACCGATAGCAAAATTGCCAGTAAATCTTGATCTTCCTGCCTTTGTTCCAACCCTCTATCTAAGTGACTATCCCACATTGGCTCCTGCAATCCAGGAGCTTGCAGGTCAACCTTTTATGGAAAGGATCATTAGAGAAATTACAGGAGTAGCTAATAAAATTTTGATGGTTGATATGCCAGACTTAGATGATCCAAGTCAATTAAGATCTGCCTTGAAAAAAGCATTTTGCCTAATAAATCTTGGAATAGAATACTTAGAAAGAGAATTTAAAAAAAATGCTAAGGAGATATTGGCTACATACTTTATAGAGGAAATAGTAAGAAGCTGTAACAAATTTCTAATTCCATTAGGCCAACGGGCAAGAAACCTTATTAATGATAAGGGCTTCTGGGCATTGCCGCATGACTTAAAGCCTATAATTACAGAAGCCTCCAAAAGACCTCCTCATATTTTCATACAAGAAGGTACATCAAGGCCAGTTATGACCTTAAAAGATATTCAAGAACTGGAAAAAATTGTGTCTATCTCAGAACTTTGGCGGGAAATACTCTATTTTTTTACTCCACCTTTTGAGACATGGAAAGGCATGTTCGATTGGAGAAAGACAAATGTGGTATCACCGGAGGAATTCTCCGTTGACATTGCGCTTTCAACGGCCCTTTCAAATGTTATTGTTAATACAAAATTTGAAATAAGGCCAATTGATAAAAATACTCTAAAAAGATTAAAAAATAAATTAGAGTCAATATCAGGTAACAATCAACTAATAGAACTTATAAATGAACTTCTTCAACCAATGTTAAGCGCGTTTCCCAAAGAGAAAATATCCCCAAAAGCCAAACAAGAAGTTTTAAACACTGTTAAGGAATCGTTTTTAGAAATAATAGAAGCAAATAGGCAAAGTCTTGAAAATCCAAGATTTATAAAAGGAATTTTAACAATTTTGTAATATATAAAAGTCTGAAGCTCTTGATTTTTATTTAAAAAGATACTCTATATTTTAAAAATTATTTGGCTCCTCGACGTTTAGTGTGGATTTGATATATGGTGTGTATCAAATCCACACTAAACAATTTGAGGGGGGGGTAGGACATGAACGAGCATGACATCATTGCACTGGGATTGGGGATAACTCCTCCATGGAGGATTGTGGGACAGATTCTCGACACCAACAAAACGCCTCATGAGCTGAGAATCAGGATCAAGGCCGATAGAGGTGCACAATATCCCTG